>NZ_JAKDLJ010000240.1 GCF_030452865.1 Pseudorhodobacter sp. | reverse complement strand
TCGGGTAACACAACGTCAAAAACCTTCTCCGCCACCAACTACGTCGACATCCGCCTGGCGCTGGGTGGCGAACGCGACTGGGACTTCGACTGGGTTCGCTTCAACGTTCTGCCAGCTGCCGCCGTGCCGCTGCCCGGAACGCTGCCGCTCAACGAGGATTGGCTGCTGGTGGATGAGGCCTTCGCAGGCCAGATGGCAGAACGTGACCGCCTGCTCGCAGAGGGTGCTCCGGTGCATGGGATGACGGATATCGCCACCGATGCCGCACGCGAAACCTATGATATCGTTCTAGAAAAACTGGCGCGGAGCGCGGCCTACCGTGTGAGCGCCGATGCCGTCACCCGCCCAGATGGGGTCACCGTTACGCTGAACCGTACAGCACCGCTGCTCACCCTCGGTCGCCTGATCCAGCAAGACCTCTGCCTGATGCTGCCCGACGGGCAGGGGGAGCATCTGCTGGCAGGTGCCATCCTCTGCTTCCCGGCAAGTTGGACGCTGGCGGAAAAACTCGGCCAGCCAATGTCGCGCATCCATGTCCCGGTGCCGAAATATGACGCCAACATCACCCGCCGCGTGCAACGCCTGCTCGACGGCTTGCAACCGGATCGACCGATCTGGCGGATGAACCACAACCTCTATGCCAAACCAGACCTGTTCCACCCAAGAACCGCAGCCGCCCCGCGCAGCGACGCCGTGCCACATTACCTGCGCGCCGAACACCAATGCCTGATCCGGCTGCCGAAAACGCGCGCGGTGCTGTTCACGATTCATACCTATGTCTTGCCCCTGACGGCGCTGCCGCCCGAGGCGATTGCCAGCCTGAAAACCGCCCATAACCCCTGACTCCATAATCATCTGTTCGAAAATATCCCGGGGGGTGAATGGGCCTCAAGGCCCAGAGGGGGGGCCGCGCCCCCCTGCGCCGCTTGCCAAATGCACACGCATCCGAAATGCTGGCCAAACCACAGGAAAGGGCCGCGCCATGACCAGGCAAAACAACCAACCGCTAGGCGGGAACCAGATGCCACGCTTTGGTGGCCCCGCCACCATGATGCGGCTGCTAAGTCAGGAAACGGCGCAGGGTCTGGACGCCGCCTTTATCGGCATCCCGATGGATATCGGCACGTCGAACCGTCCCGGCACAAGGCTCGGTCCGCGCCAGATCCGCGACGAATCGCGGATGTTGCGGCCCTATAACATGGCGACGGGGGCAGCTCCGTTCGATCATCTGCAAGTGGCCGATATCAGCGATGTGCCGATCAACACCTTCGATCTGAAGAAATCGGTGGATATCATTACCGCCCATTATCGCGAGGTACTGTCCCACGGCACCATCCCGCTGACGCTTGGCGGTGATCATACCCTGACATGGCCGATCCTGCGCGCGATCAAGGAGCGCCACGGCCCGGTCGCGCTGATCCATATCGACGCCCATGCGGATATCAACGATGAGATGTTTGGCGAGAGGGTCGCGCATGGCTGCCCGTTTCGTCGCGCCTGGGAGGATGGCTGCCTGATCAACGACAAGGTGTTTCAGATCGGCCTGCGCGGCACCGGCTACGGTCCGGATGATTTTGACTGGGCGCGGGGGCAAGGCTGGACCGTGGTGCAAGCGGAGGCGTGCTGGCACAAGTCGCTGATGCCACTGATGAGAGGGATTCACGAGCAGATCGGCGATGCACCCGTCTATCTGACCTATGACATCGACAGTCTCGACCCGGCGTTCGCACCCGGAACCGGGACGGTGGAACCCGGCGGGTTGACCACGATACAAGCGCTGGAGATCATCCGTGGCTGCGCCGGGTTGAACCTTGTCGGCTGCGATCTGGTCGAGGTGTCACCGCCCTATGACCCATCCGGCAATACCGCCTTGATTGCAGCGAACCTGCTCTATGAAATGCTCTGCGTGCTGCCGGGTGTGCCGCAGACGCGGTGAGGCTTCGGACCAAAATGGCCCCTCCCGGTTCGGGAAAGGCCATCTTTTCACTTCTTCAACCGCCTACAGTACAAGAACCAGATGCGGTTGCCCGTCAGAGGTTTTCTCCACCGTGCGGCCATCGGACCCCACCAGCGCCGAAATTCGCCGCCGGAAGCTGGAGAAATGCGCCGACCTGACGACATCGACCGGCGTGTCGAAATCCACCGTCAGGCGTTGCCGGTCACCCGCATGGGCGCTGACGGCATGGACGCGCCCGGAAAATGCATGACCGAGGTAGTGGCCGCGAACAGCCTGGCCCACCTGCCAGCCGCCCACAGTGTTGGGTTGCGTGGCCGCCAAAGTGTTCCAATCGCGCGCGCCCAGCGATTGCGCAACCAGTTCCAGCGCGCGGCTGTGGCTGACCTCGGTGCCGCTATCGGCAAGCGCCTTGCGTAACCGTTTGGCCTGTGCCTTGAGCGCGTTATGACCCGTAATTTGTAAAGTATCGTCGTGCATGATCGTGCCTTTCATAAGGCCATGCCACCGCCACCCGTTCCCCGCGTTACGATTGTCTTGCATGACCCAAAAGCTGATCCATGAAAGCAATGTCAAAACCGGCTTCACCTTGGCCTGTTGGCCTGCGGAGGGCGGGAGCCTGTCATCCCCTGGCGCTGAAATGGGGGAGGAGCATAAAAATTGCAAGGGGTATTGAAAAAGGCCGCCCCACGCGGGCGACCTTTGATATTTATGGCTCAGACACCAGCCTCAGCAGGAATAGTACATCGCATATTCGATCGGGTGCGGCGTATGCTCATAGGCATAGACCTCCTCCCATTTCAGGGCGATGAAGCCTTCCAACTGGTCCTTGGTGAACACATCACCGGCCAGCAGATAATCGTGATCGGCTTCGAGCGATTCCAGTGCTTCGCGCAACGACCCGCAAACAGTCGGGATTGCGGCCAGTTCCTCGGGCGGCAGATCATACAGATCCTTGTCCGACGCCGGGCCAGGGTCAATCTTGTGTTTGATCCCGTCAAGACCAGCCATCAACAGCGCCGAGAACGCCAGATAGGGGTTCGCCGCAGGGTCGGGGAAGCGGGCCTCCACCCGCTTGGCCTTCGGGCTTTCGGTCCACGGAATACGGACGCAGCCAGAACGGTTGCGCGCGGAGTAGGCGCGCAGAACCGGCGCTTCAAAACCGGGGATCAGGCGTTTGTAGCTGTTGGTTGACGGGTTGGTCAGCGCGTTCAGCGATTTTGCATGTTTCAGAATGCCGCCGATGAACCAAAGCGCCTCTTGGGAAAGGTCGGCATATTTGTCGCCTGCAAACAAAGGTTTACCGTCTTTCCAGATCGACATATTCACATGCATGCCAGAGCCGTTGTCGCCCTTCATCGGCTTTGGCATGAAGGTCACGGTCTTGCCGTAAGCATGGGCGACGTTGTGGATGACGTATTTGTATTTCTGGATATTGTCAGCCTGCTCCACCAATCCGCCAAAGATCATCCCCAACTCATGTTGGCAACTCGCGACCTCGTGGTGATGCTTGTCGACCTTGATGCCCATGCGCTTCATCGTTGACAGCATTTCGCTGCGGATATCCTGCGCCTCATCAATCGGGTTGACCGGGAAATAGCCGCCTTTGTGCGCGGCGCGGTGGCCCATATTGCCGCCTTCGAATTCGGCGTCAGTGTTCCATGCGGCGGATTCCGCGTCCAGCTCAAACGAAACCTTCTGCGGGGTGACGGAGTAGCGTACATCGTCGAACAGGAAAAATTCGGCTTCGGGGCCGAAATAGGCGGTATCACCGATACCGGTTGATTTCAGGTAAGCCTCGGCCTTGGCGGCGGTACCGCGCGGATCGCGGGAATAGGCCTCTCCGGTGTCAGGCTCCACGACGTTGCAATGCACGCAGATGGTTTTCTCGGCATAGAACGGGTCGATATAGGCCGACCCCGGATCAAGGATCAGTTTCATGTCGGATTGGTCAATGGATTTCCAGCCTGCGATCGAGGAACCGTCGAACATGAAGCCTTCTTCAAAGAAGTCTTCATCCACGAGGTCGATGTCCAGCGTCACATGCTGAAGTTTTCCCTTGGGGTCAGTGAAGCGGACATCGAGGTATTGCACCTCCTCATCCTTGATCAATTGCAGAATGTCGTGGACTTTGCTCATCTCAACCGTTTCCTTCATTGTCGAAAGTGTCGTGCAGCCCGGCGTTTTGCGGGCAGTTTCATCTTAGATCGCGTCGTCGCCGGACTCGCCGGTACGGATGCGGATCGCCTGTTCAACAGGGGAAACAAAGATCTTGCCATCCCCGATCTTGTCGGTGCGGGCGGCGGCGATGATCGCCTCGATCGCGGCGTCGACCATATCATCGGTCAGCACCACTTCGATTTTCACCTTGGGCAGAAAATCCACCACATATTCCGCGCCGCGATACAGCTCCGTGTGGCCTTTCTGGCGGCCAAAACCTTTGACTTCGGTGACAGACAGGCCCTGAATCCCGACCTCCTGAAGCGCTTCTTTCACTTCGTCCAATTTGAACGGCTTGATGATCGCTTCGATCTTTTTCATCGCCCGGCATCCTCACTTCTATTCACTGAGGTCTGTTGACCATTTTGGTGCATTGGGGACAATTGCCGGGGTGCAAACCGGGGGACGAAAAAGGGTGGTTTTCGCCTTTTTGCCCAAGTTTTAGGCATTTAGCCCGAAAAACAGGCTACTTGATGATCAATGAGGCGTGGAAAATGACCGAATTGCTGACAGCGGCCCAGATGCGCGCGATTGAACAGGCGGCGATTGAGTCTGGCCAAGTGACCGGGCTGGAACTGATGGAACGCGCCGGACGCGGGGTGCTTGAGGCGATTTTTGACGAATGGCCGGAGCTGCGCGCCACATCGCACCGCGCCGTGGTACTGTGCGGGCCGGGGAACAATGGCGGCGACGGGTTCGTTGTGGCGCGGTTGTTGAAGGAATGGGGCTGGGAGGTTTTTGTTTTCTTGTTGGGTGATCCGGCTAACTTGCCGCCGGATGCGAAAGCGAATTTTGACAAGTGGCAGGTGGTTGGCGCGACCCATGTAGAACGGCTAGACCATGACGATGATATGTCTTCATGCTTTGAACCGGCGCTTTTCAGCAAGGAGGCCGACCTGCTGCTGGGAAATGCTTATGTCGGCCATGTGGTTATCATCGACGCATTGCTGGGGATTGGTTTGAACCGTCCGATGCTGTTCGCAGCGGAATATGCCGCAACGATCAGCAGCTTTGTGCCGGATGATTCGTATGACATTCAATTTCATTGCGTTGCAATTGATATGGTCAGCGGCACTTGCGCGGACAGCGGCAAAGCACTTCGCAAGGCAACGCCTATGGTGGGAGAGCAGCTTTGGCCGCTCCGTTTTGAGCCGGATCTCACGGTGACATTCCATCGCCCGAAGCTGGGCCATATGCTCGGCGCTGACAAATGCGGCAAATTGGCGGTCGTTGATATTGGATTGCCGTCAATCTCGCAACTATCCGAAGCTTCGGTTTGGCTTAGTGATCCGAACTTTGGGACGGGTCTGAAAAAAAGCTTCGGTCACAAATTTTCCCACGGTCATGCGCTTATCCTGTCCGGTGGTATTGCCACGGGCGGGGCAGCGCGGTTGGCGGCGCGCGGGGCATTGCGGATTGGGGCAGGGGT
>NZ_JAKDLJ010000239.1 GCF_030452865.1 Pseudorhodobacter sp. | reverse complement strand
CGCGTTCACGACCCGAACAAATAACGCCCTAGCGCGCTGCCTGCGCCTTCCGGCAGCGGGAGCGTGACGATATCCGCCTGGGAATAGGCCTCATCCATCGCTGCTTCCCATATCCGGGCGCGCTCGGAACGGCGCGAAAAACTCGCCATCCGGCTGATTGCTTCCAACCTCACACGCCGCCGCCTGACCATGCCGATTGCTGCCTGATGCAGACCCGTCACTTCTGGCACCGCATTCACCAGCGCCAGTGCTGCGCCATCAAAACGGCGGTGCTCCGCCGCGGCGGACAACAGGTCCAGCACAAGCTGCGCCGAAGCCGATTGTCTGCGCCCAAGCGCGGATTGACCCTGCCATATCCGGTTTTCCAGCCAGCCACCCGACCAGTGCAATTCCCGCATCAAGCGACGGAACGCCGGGCCGTCAGGGTGCTTTGACAGCACCAGAACCAGAATCGCCTGCAATTCCCCCGCGACCTCCACCGGATAGCCGAGCAGGCTGCGTCCGTCTTCCCGCTTCATCAGCGGTTCGGGGCTGCGCGCCAGAGCCTCCGCCAGAGTCGTGAACGACGCATCCGGTTCCGGCATTCGCCAATGCGCCGCCAATCCCAAACGCCCGCCGTCGCCGCGCAGGAACAACACCGCACCGCGCGTGTTTTCCAGCCGCTCCGCCGCAATCGCCAGCCAGCCTGCCAGAAATTCAGCCGCGGATTGCGGCTCCAGAAATGCGCGCCAAGGGTCTGCCGTTGTCGCGATCACCGCTGCGGCAGGAGTTTCTTGCGCACCATCTTCCAAACCGGTTCAGTCCTTCAGCGGTCCGTACCGCTTTTCATAGCTGTCGAGCAGTTCCTCCAGCACCTCGCGCAACTTTTGCGCGGCAAAGGGACTCATGATCACGCGATGCTGGATCTCGATCTCCAGATCGCCCTCTGGCCGGTCCCAGCTTTGGTTCAGACCAAAGTTCAGCACCACCTCTTCACGGGTGGAGGTTGCGTTGCATACGTTGCAATAGCTGCTTTTCATCTGGCTGGTATCCAGTCGGATGCGCCTTTGCGGTTCCGCGGCACCGGTGTCCGTGGGTTGCATCTGCTCAGTCATCCACGCTCCATTCTTCCGGGCTGGTTTCATCGAACAGCGCCGCGAATTTGATCTGCCGCTTCTGTCCCACCCTTTTCACCTGTGGCATACCTGCCGAAAGTGTTGCAAACATGGCCAGCGCCGTCAGGGTCGCTCCATCCCCTGAGGTATCCGCTGCGGCAATTTCAGGGCCGGACGGGATCTCGTCGATCATCTTCACTTCGATATCCGGGTCGAGCACCTCAAAACACAGACGGCGATGCTGGGTTTGGCCGTGCTCGTCCACACTTGCAATGCCAGTATCCCGAAGCGGTGCCCGCGCGACGTTGAAGGTCGTGCCTTTGACAAACGGCTCGTCGCCGTCAACGATGATGCAGACGTTCCCGTTTTCGGCCCGCTCCCGCCGCAAGGACACATCCGCGTCGGATGGCATCCCGGTGATCCCGACCAGACGCCAAAGCTGATCTTCATCGACAAGATCCGCCGGTTGCCCCGCAAAACAAAGCCCGCTCTTTTTCGCTTGCGACAGACGCTCCGCAGTCGCCACCTTGTCTTCGGGAACAAGGCAAACCTGCACTGACGCGCCGTACATCATGCGATTGGGACCAGACCCGTACGCCATCGCTTCACTGCCGGGTCGGAATGCCACATTGATCAACGCCGACGCAGGCCCGTAGATCCCGCTGCTCGAAGGGCTTGCAACGCCACCGGAACCGGAGCCTTGCACCCGTGTTGTCGGGAAAATGATCCCGCCGCTACCGGACCCACCACCGCCCGACCCGCCGCCACCCGTGCTTTTCGGAACGCTCAGAAGCGCGGGGTCAATGTTACGCCATGCCTCCAGCCCCAACATCTGCCGCGTTTGCAGCACAGCAAACAGCGCAGCATCGGCTTCGTCCCGTTGCCGGTCGCCATTGGCATCGCCCGCAAGCGCCGCCAGAACCATGGCCTGATCACCGGTTCTGGTCTGAACCGCCATGTCCTGCGCTACGCCATTGATCTCCATTATCATGACGCCAAGCGGGCGGCCAAGGGCGCCGTAGGCAACCCCCGGTCGCATCGTCCCTGCAATATGACCCAGCAGCAGCCGACCTGCCTGCGGGCTGGTCGCAAACTGGATGCGGAAGCGCGCCGTGCCGCTGCCCGACGCCTCGCGCAGGACCGTGACACCGGGCAGCCCACTGACGAGACCAGAGATATCAAGAACCGTTGCGTCCCAATTGAGCCCGATCACGAGAGAGCGCAAACCGCCCGCCTGCTCAAGCGTCAGATCCAACCCCTCGCCATCCTTGCCAAGCGGCTTGCCGGGCGATTGAACCGCCTCCTGAACAAAGACCTGTGCCGGCGATTCCGCAATATCGAAACTGGTCTCAAAGTAGCCCTGCGGACCGTTCGACAGCAAATCCCACTTCCCGCGCCAGCCAAGATTATCCCCCGTCAGGCGCAGCCTATAGGTGCCGGGCCGCAAGCCATCGCCACTGGTGATCAGGGTAAAGCCCTGATTGTCAGTGTCCGGCAGCAGGCTTCCGTTCACCGGGCGACCATCCGCATCCAGCAACAGGATATCCACGGGCTCGCCGGGGCGGGAAGTGTAGAGATAGGGGTTCGGCAAACCGATATCGACCGGGGCATTGAACCGCACATTCACACCCCACGGCCCCGCCGTCAGCGCGGAAACAAACAGGCCCGGTGTTTGAACCGGAAGGTTTGCGGCAACCTCGGCTGCTCCGCCGTGACTGTCGGTGCCGGTCACCTTGATCCGGTAGGTGCCGGGGTCTGCATAGATATGGCTTGGCTGATCAACGCCAATGGCAAGGCTTTCAACCGTACCGTCGCCCCAGTCAACGGAAATCTGGCCGGGGTCGCCGCCGGGATCGGCAAAGCTGATCTTGACGGAAACAGCTTCGCCCAGAACAGCGCGGGGCGGCAGTTGCAAGGTGACGGTCGGCGCAAGATTGGTGACCGTGACCTGCAAGACCTGCGATGCAACGCCGCCTGCACCATCGGCGACCGTCACCCGGAACTCATACCGCCCGGTTTGTGTTGCGACCCATTCCAACAAGCCAGTCGCGTTCACCGCAGCCCCAGCCGGCCCATCCGAAAGCGTGAATTGCAAGGGGTCGCCGTCGACATCGACAGCGGCCAGTTGCAGGCTCAGTTTCTGCCCTTCAGCAACGGACGCCATCACCTGCGAGACGATTACAGGCGCATCGTTGACCGGCAATACCCGGATTGCGAAGGAAACAGGCAGCGAAGTGAAGATTCCATCCGTCGCGGCAAAGGTGAAGCTGTCTTCACCGTTAAAATTCTCGGCAGGGGTATAGCGGTAAACGCCGGCCGAAATCTCATCCAGCGTTCCATGTTCGGGGAAACGGTCCATCACCGGCAATACTGGATCGCCGTCTGCATCATTGACATAATCGCGCAGGTCGATGGTGATCGCCGTATCTTCATCGCCGGTCACACTCCCTCCGCCCAGAGCAACGGGAAGATGCGTATTGTCAACCGGCGGCACGTCGAATTCCAGATCGAGTATTTCGACCCGCGCGTCCCGCGCCCCAAATCCCAAAAGGTCAAAGGAAAGCGTTAACTGCCCACTGGCCGCGATGGCCGCAAGGTCAACCGTGATCTGGCGCGATTGCCAGCCGTCCACGCTCGTCGAAACCAGTGTAGAGGTCAATCCGTTGGCCAGCCGCAACATGCCACCAGCTTGCAGGTTCAAGGCGGCATCGGTGTTCGACAAGCCACTGACGACGGTGAATGCCTCACCCACCGCATTCAGCAAACCGACCTCGAACGCGTCCGGCACCTGACCGGACACCCCTGCCATTTTTGTGCGCAGGGTGAAGGTCAATTGTCTGGCATCGGCAGGCAACACGAAACTGCGCACGGCTGCGGTGCGGGCGGTGTTTGCCTCGGTCAACAGCAAGCCATCCGCGATCTGCTCCACCTGCCCCAACACCCGCCAACCGGTTCCGACCAAGGGAACCGAGCCGGTAAAGGGCGAGAATGCGTAGTCGCGGCCCGACCCGGCCCCCCGCTCCAGCATCCCGGCATCACGCATTTCGGCAAGGAAAGCGATCAAGCGGTCAACATCGACATATTCGTAGGATTGCGGGTTGTCGGAGGCGAGGCGGATGATGTCCGCCAGTGGCGCCGACACGACAAAATCACCCTGCGCGCCCATCAGACCGGCATTGGGCAGCCGCGTCTGCCGGTCAAAGTCATACATATCCGGCAAGCCGAGCGTATGGGCGATTTCATGGGTATAAGCCCACGCGGTCCATGTGGCAAACGCCTCTATCCCGTCAAAATCCGCTTTGCTTGCTGCCGGTTTCAGTGCGTTGAATATGGCGGCGGTGTCCAACACCACCCGGTCGCCGAACCGTCGTTGATTGAACAGTTGATCCAGCAAGAACCGCTTTTGTGCTTCGGTCAGCTTGGCGTTTTCTTCGCTGTCGAGCAGTTTGCCAAGAAGGGTGCGGGCGGCGGTGTTGCCATCCGCCGATGGTGCGAAATCGAAACTGGCAAGGCCAAGCCTGCGGAACCCATCCGAGGTATTGGCTGTCCCATCCGGATCAAGCGCGCCCCAAGGTGCGACCCCATCCTTGAAAATCAGATCAAGAGAACCAGTGTCGCCCTGACTTATCCGGAAATCGGTCACACCGCTTGAACCCAGCATTGTGAGCACAGTATTGTAGATCGAATTCGTGACGGCAGCCCAATGCTGATCGGTCAAGCCAGCAAATTTCGCGGCAAACCGGGCCTCTTCGCTGTCGGGATCGGTGTTTTCATCCGTCAGGGCGGCAAGCTGGGCATTCACGGCCGCGCGCAACCCTTCCCTGTCAAGGTTGATGATCTGGCTTTTGACCACCGTTCCACGCAGATCGGCGGTGCCTATTTTCAGACCATTCCAGTTGAAATCCAGTGTTCCGGTGTCGATGACTTCATTCGGCCCAACTCCTGCCGCGCCCAGCGATAGCGGATCGAATTTATAGACGAGTGCCGCGCCATCCTTGCTCGCGTCACCGAAGAAGTTGTAATCGCCGGTGTTGAGCAGGGTCGCCGTCAGATCGGTATCGGAGGCGAGATCGCCGCGGATCGGAATCCGGATCACGCGCGTACTAATCGCCGTGCCTGCGGCATCGGCCACTGGTGCCAGATCCAGCAGCCCATCGGTTACAGACCCGTCCCCCGCATCCAGCAGGTAGAACAAGTTCGCCTGCCGCGTCTGGCTGGCCGTGTCAGCCTCGCCTTTCCAACTGATCGACATCTTGCTGGTCAGCATCGCAAACCCGTCCGGCCCCAACAGAGCGGCCAGAGCGTCAGGTTTCACCGCCGCCTCCAACGCGAGTTCCGCGAATTCATTGGGCTGCAAAGTCACCGTCAGCGAAACCGATTCCGCGCGGGCATCAAGCCCCGCTGCCCCGATCGGTGACCCCGCCCGCTCCCACGCTCCCCGTTGCCCGACCAGCGTGATGAAATCACCCTTGTCGATGTGCAGCATGATGGTGAGCGGCTTCTTTTCGGTGTTGCGCAGGGTGATGACCT
>NZ_JAKDLJ010000013.1 GCF_030452865.1 Pseudorhodobacter sp. | reverse complement strand
TTTTCACCAGAGGTGAGTTGGCGATGGCCATGGCGGCAAGATGCGCGTCCTTTTCGGTGGCAGCCCCTGTCACCTGCACCTCCACCAGTTTTGTCGCCCCTTCGCCGTCGCGTGTGACCTGTTTGGCGAGGTCAAGCATGACATCATGCAGGGCAGCCTCAAAGGCTTTGCTGACCGGGCCTTTTATCGCAGCGGCGGTGCTTTGGCCAGTGGCGCAGAGCAGAAGCGCATCAGAGGTGGAAGTGTCGCTGTCAACGGTGATCGCGTTGAAGGTGCTGTCCACGTTGCGCGCCAACATCTTTTGTAGTGCTGCTGGCGTTATCCTGGCGTCGGTGAAGATATAGACAAGCATTGTCGCCATATCCGGCGCGATCATGCCGGAGCCTTTGGCAATACCTGCGATGTGGATCGGGCCGCCGTCGCCGTTGACTGTGGCTGTCGCACCTTTGGCGAAGGTGTCGGTGGTCATGATGGCTTGTGCGGCCATTTCGACCGCTTCCGTTTGCAAGCCACCCACCAAAGCGGGCAAAGCGTTCAGGATGCGTTCGTGTGGCAATGGCTCCCCGATGACACCGGTGGAGGAGGAAAACACGCGGGAGGCGGGAATTCCGAGTGACTTCGCAACGCCGCCCGTGACCGCATCGACCGATTTCTGACCGAGCGCGCCGGTAAAGGCGTTGGCATTGCCGGAGTTGACGACAACGGCGGCCCCGGCATCGGCGGGCACTTTCATCGCCAGTTTTGCCTGGCAATCCAGCACGCAAGCGGCGCGGGTGCTGGATTTGGTGAAAACCCCGGCAATTGCCGTTCCGGGGGCGAGGCGCACCAGCATCACATCCTTGCGGTTCTGGTATTTTACGCCGGCAGCGGCGGCGGAAAACTCCACGCCCGCAATCGCGGGTATTTTGGGAAAGCCGTCTTTCGGGGCAAGCGGTGAAATGGACTTGCCCGGCTTGATGGATTTCATCGCCGCCGCCGCCGTTGATGCGGCATGGCTCGCCTCGGCGGCGACGGTATTGGCGAGGGCGGTGCCACGGGTTTCCCAGTCAGCGAGCAGGGTCTTCATCTGCTTTTTCAGCGTCTTCGCTTTTGCTTTCCAGTCTTTCTTGGCCATGGTTCCGCCCCCATTTGTTGCAGTTCACTTGTCGAGCAAGGCCTGATCACGCAGCAATGCAGGGTCGAATCCCTCACCCGGTTTTTCAATCTTTGCACTATCGGCGAGGGTTTTGACATACGCCTCAACCGCGGTGTGTTCGATTTCCTGCGCCAGTTCATCGCGCACGTCATCAAGTGTCGGCGCGGCTTTGACGCGGGTTTCGATCAGATTGATCAGATGCCAACCGAATTGGGTTTGCACCGGTTCGGAAACCTTGCCGACTTCAAGCGCCACAACCGCATCCTGAAACGGCTTGACCATCATGCCATCGGAGAACCACCCCAGATCGCCGCCATTCGCGGCAGCACCATCAGAGGATTTAGCCTTGGCGACATCGGCAAAGACCGCACCGCCGTCAATCTCGGCTTTCAACGCCTTCGCCTCATCTTCGGTTTTCACGAGGATATGCGCTGCGTGATATTCCTTGACCTCAGGTGCTTTGGCATATTTGGCGTCATAGGCTTTTTGCAACGCTTCATCGGTAACGGCCTTGGTTGCAACGGCTTGCAAGGCGACACCGGCAAGATAGCCGCGCTGATCATTCTCCATCGCCAGTTTGTCGCGCAGGCTGGTCTTGCCCTCAACGCTTTGTGCCAGAACCACTTGCTGGACAAGCTGGTCGAGGATGCCTTTGTAAAGCGCCTCATCCGGAAGCGCCTGATATTGAGCGGGCAGATTTTCACGCAACACGATCATGTGACCCAAGGTAATCGGGGTGCCATTCACCGTCGCCACAACCGCACCTGCGCCACCTTCGGGCACCACCGGGGCTGGAGTTTCCGCACTTGTCGCCTCTTTCGTGGTGTCTTGTGCGGCAACGGGGGCGGCGGCCAAAGTGGCACCAAGGGCGATTGCGGCCCCGAACTTCACATATTTACCCATCTTTATTGTCCTTTGGGTTATGTCACGCGGCGCGTGACGTTGACTTGCCCGGCAGTGCCGCTTACATCGCGAAGGTCGTGTAAGACAGGGCCACCTAAGCCTGCCCGCCCTATCTATGGAAGGCAGGCAGGGCCGACAAGTCCGGTTCAATGCACGATCATGTCAGGAAACCCTGACATGGCAGGAACGCGCCACGGAGAAAATATGCTGGGTATCGGAACACTTGCGAAGAAGGTCTTTGGAACGCCAAACGACCGCAAGGTAAAATCGACTCGCCCGCTGGTCGAAAAGATCAACGCGCTGGAGCCGGAATTCACTGCCCTGTCGGATGATGAGATCAAGGCAAAGACCGAGGCACTTTCGGCGCGGGCACAGAAGGGCGAAAGCCTTGATGACCTGCTGCCCGAGGCGTTTGCCAATTGCCGTGAAGCTGCCCGCCGCGCCTTGGGGCTGCGGGCCTTTGATGTGCAGTTGATGGGCGGGATTTTCCTGCATCAGGGCAACATCGCCGAAATGAAAACCGGCGAAGGCAAAACCTTGATGGCGACCTTTCCGGCCTATCTGAACGCGCTGGCGGGTAAAGGCGTGCATATTGTGACGGTCAACGACTATCTGGCGAAACGTGACGCCGAATGGATGAGCAAGGTCTACGGTGCCTTGGGTTTGACGACCGGAGTTGTATACCCCTATCAGCCCGATGACGAAAAGCGCGCGGCATATCGTGCCGACGTGACCTATGCCACCAACAACGAGCTTGGGTTCGACTACCTGCGCGACAACATGAAATCCAGTATCGAGGATATGTCGCAACGCGACCATTTCTATGCCATCGTCGATGAGGTGGACTCGATCCTGATTGATGAGGCGCGGACACCGCTGATCATCTCTGGCCCGTCGCAAGACCGCAGTGAGCTTTATACCAAGGTTGACGCTCTGATCCCCGAAATCACGGATGAGCATTTCAAGCTGGATGAAAAGACCCGCAACGTGACCTACACGGAGGAGGGCAACGAATTCATCGAAAACCGTCTGCATGCTGTGGGCCTGTTGCCTGAGGAACAGAACCTCTACGACCCCGAAAGCACGACGCTGGTTCATCACGTCACCCAGGCCCTGCGCGCGCACAAGCTTTTTCACCGCGACCAGCAGTATATCGTGCGCGATGGTGAAGTGATGCTGATCGACGAATTCACCGGCCGCATGATGCGCGGGCGGCGGCTTTCTGACGGGCTGCATCAGGCGATTGAAGCCAAGGAAGCGGTGGCAATCCAGCCGGAAAACATCACCCTCGCGTCGGTAACCTTCCAGAACTATTTCCGGCTTTACAACAAACTGGCCGGGATGACCGGCACCGCGACGACTGAAGCCGAAGAATTCATGGAAATCTACAAGCTGGGTGTGGTCGAAGTGCCGACCAACCGCCCGATTGCCCGCGTAGATGAACATGATCAGGTGTACCGCACCGCGCGTGAAAAGTTTGAAGGCGTGGTCACAAGTATCAAGGAGGCCCATGCGAAAGGGCAGCCGATGCTTGTCGGCACCACTTCGATTGAAAAGTCCGAGGCGCTGTCGGATCTGCTTAAAGGTGCGGGCGTTCAGCACAATGTCCTGAACGCGCGGCAGCACGAACAGGAAGCACAGATCGTTGCCGATGCGGGCAAGTTTGGTGCGGTGACGATTGCGACCAACATGGCCGGGCGTGGCACCGATATTCAGCTTGGCGGCAACGTCGAAATGAAGGTGCTGGGCGCGCTGGAGGCGGACCCTGAACTGGACCCGGACGCCGTGCGCAAGCAGATCGAGGCGGAGCATGCCGAGGAAAAATCACGCGTGATTGCTGCTGGTGGTCTGTTCGTTCTGGCTACCGAACGCCACGAAAGCCGTCGCATCGACAACCAGCTTCGCGGGCGTTCGGGTCGTCAAGGTGATCCGGGGCGGTCATCATTCTTTCTGTCGCTCGAAGATGACTTGATGCGGATTTTCGGCTCGGAGCGGTTGGATAGTGTGCTGTCGAAACTGGGGATGAAACAGGGCGAGGCTATTGTTCACCCCTGGGTCAACAAATCGCTGGAAAAGGCGCAGGCCAAGGTTGAGGGCCGCAACTTCGACATCCGCAAGCAGTTGCTGAAATTCGACGATGTGATGAACGACCAGCGCAAGGCGATCTTTGGCCAGCGACGGGAGATCATGGAAGCCGAAGACCTGTCGGATATCGCGCGGGACATGCGGCATCAGGTGATTGACGACCTGATTGAGCATTATCTGCCGCCGAAATCTTATGCTGATCAATGGAATTCCGAAGGGCTTTATGCCTCGGTCATGGAAAAGCTGGGGCTGGACCTGCCGATCATCGAATGGGCCAAGGAAGAGGGCGTCGACCAGGAACTGATGCGCGAACGGATTTGCGACGCCTCGGACGTGAAGATGACCGAAAAGACCGAAGCCTTCGGCGCGGACACCATGCGCAACATCGAAAAGCAGGTGCTGTTGCAGACCATTGACGCGAAATGGCGCGAACATCTGCTGACCCTGGAACATCTGCGCTCTGTCGTCGGATTCCGGGGCTATGCGCAGCGCGATCCGCTGTCGGAATACAAGACCGAAGGTTTTACGCTGTTCGAATCGCTTTTGAACTCGCTGCGGCAGGACGTGACAACGCGGCTTGCGCAGGTGCGTCCGCTGACCGAAGCCGAACAAAAGGCGATGATGGAACAGTATCTGGCCCAACAACGTGCCGAAGCAGGTTCTGCCCACGCTACCCATGAGGGCGACGACGAAGCAGCGGAGGTCGCCGACAACGGATTTGATGAGAGCAAACCGGAAACTTGGGGTGACCCCGGCCGGAATGACCCATGCCCTTGCGGTTCTGGAAACAAATTCAAGCATTGTCACGGTCGCCTCGCCTGATTCGACGCGCAATTTGACCGATTGAGGCGATATGGGGGCGCGTTTTGCGCCCCTCACTGGCATTGCGGCCTCATTCTGGCAAAATCCCTGCCAATTGTTGGAAACATTCCTTATTCCGGCCATTCCGCTGCCCGTTTTTGTGCCTAACCATCATCTGTCACCTGACCAAAAAAGGAGGCCCGTGATGGACATGATGCGCAAAGTGGCAATGGTTGCTGCAACTCTTTCAGTGGCGCTTGGCGCTGGCTATACGATCCAGAACAGCCTTGTTGGCAAGAACGCGCCGCAGCGGGATGCTCAGGCCAGTGACAGGAAACCCACCGGGATCAAGCCACTGGCAGCAGGGCTTGGCGGCGTGCCCAACGCTACGATGCCCGAACCCACGCAAAGCCCGGCCCCCAAACTTCCCGAAGCTGCCTTTGCCCCGACACCCGAACCCGGCGCGGCTGAAAATCCGGCGCAAGCCGATGCCATGACGCCCGAAGCAGCGTCCCCCGCGACGATGACTGAAAATGCAACGCCTGCGACGGGTGCGAACATTTCACCCCCTGACACCGTACTTTCCGGCGACAGCACGAATTGCCCGATCTCGCTTGACTTGATCGCGAGCGCGCAAGCCACCATCGACATCACCCTGATCGCACCCTGCCGCACCTCGGAGCGTGTGGTTCTTCGCCATGGCGGGCTGACGGTGACGGCGCAAACCTCGCTCACAGGAACGCTGTTCACCAGCCTGCCTGGGATGGAGCCGACAGGCCGCGTGACGGTCCTGTTTGGTGACAGCGTGGAGGCAGTGGCCAAGGTTTCGCTGCCCGATCTACCGGAATATCGGCGCTTCGCGGTGCAATGGATGGCGGAGGACGCCTTTCAACTCAGCGCGTTGGAGGGTGGAGCGAGCTTTGGCGATGCGGGCAATATCACCGCCGCCAACCCCGGCCAGCGTCTGCCGGGTGTTGAAATGAAAGGCGGTTACATGAGCGTACTCGGCGATGCCTCGGTGCCGCTTCCGATGCTTGCCGAAGTGTATACCTACCCGGTCGACAAAATGGCAACCGTCGATCTGTCCATCGAAGCCGAAGTGACCGAAGCCACCTGCAACCGCGAATTGCTGGGCGAGGTGCTCTATTCGGACGGTGGTGCAGTGACCAAGACCGATCTGACAATGGCAACGCCGGCATGCGATGCCGTAGGCGATGTGCTGGTTCTGAACGACCCACTCCCCGATGTGAAACTGGCCAACCTGAACTGAGCCTGTAACGCGGGCGGATTCCGCCGGTTTGCGTGATCATCGACCGGAAATTGACGTATCGCCTTGCATTTGACCTGTCGAAACGGGTCAGATGCAAGGGTCTTTTGATTTACGGGCAGGTCTCTATGCGGTTGTTGACTGGCGGTGTTGGGATCATCGCGACGCTGGTGTTCGCGTTCGCGACGATGGCACAGGATATCACCTTGACCGCGCGTGACGGCGGGTTGGCGCTGTCGGGGCAATTGGTCAGCTATGATGGCGAATTTTACCGCGTTGATACGGTTTATGGCGGGCTCACCGTGGCATCCGAAGGGGTGATTTGCGACGGCCCGGCTTGCCCGGAACTCACAGCGCCTTTGACGGTGATCCGCGTCGTGGGTGCGGCGGAGGCGGGCGCGCGCCTGCTCCCGCGCCTGTTTGCCGGTTTTGCTGCCGCGCGTGGACTGACTTACATCGCTGGGGAAACGGGCTCTGACACGTCAGAGATCACTGACCCGCTGACCGCGCAACCGCTTGCCCGCATCAGTTTTGTCGCGATGCCTCCCGATGCCTCCCGCGCTGAGGTTCTGGGCCGCAAGGCCAGCCTGGCATTGCTTTTCCAAAGCACAAAATCCGCGCATGATCGCGCCGTCGGGTTGGAACCGCTCATCCCGATTGTGGCGCAGAACAACCTGTTTCCGGCCATTCGCAGCAGCGACCTGTCGGCGGCGCTAACAGGGAAGATCACGAATTGGCAGGAACTTGGCGGGCCGGACATGCCGATTGTTGTTCACGCACTCACACCCGATGCCGATTTCGCTGCCGCGATTTCCGCGCGGGTCGGGCAATTGGCGTCTGGCCCGCGCCATGCTGACGCGGAAAGCCTTGCCGCAGCGGTGGCACACGATCCGTGGGCGCTGGCGCTGATCGGCCAGTCGGACAAAGGTGCCGCCCGCGCCTTGCCATTGACCGATGCCTGCGATTTCCCGATGCTGGCGACTGACCTGAATGTCAAAGCCGAAGATTACCCTCTCACCGTGCCGCTGTTTCTTGCCTACGGACGCTATCGCCAACCGCTCCTGCTGCGCGAGTTCCTAGAATATCTCGCCACCGATGCGGCGCAAGCGGATGTTGCTGCGGCAGGCTTCGTTGACCGCCGCCTCGGTCGCGCACCGTTGACGGAGGATGGGCAACGCCTTCTTGGTGCTATTCGCAACGCGGGAACGGAGGTGCCGCTGGCAGAGTTGCAGCGCCTCGCCACCGCGATGACGGGTGGTCAACGCCTGTCGCTTACTTTCCGCTTTCAGGACGGCTCAGCACAGCTTGACGCCCATTCGCGTGAGAATCTGGCGGATTTGGCCCGCCAGATCGCCGCTGGCAATTTTCGCGGCGAATCCCTGGCGCTCGCCGGCTTCTCTGATGGCACCGGCACGGCTGCGGTCAATCTCGATCTGTCGCGCACGCGGGCCGAAGCGGTCCGCTCAGCCCTGCGCGTCATTGCGCCAGACTTGCGCGATGATCAATTGCCTCGAATCGAAGCCTTTGGTGAGGCTTTGCCGATGGCGTGCGATACCACGGCCACCGGCAGACAGATCAACCGCCGGGTGGAACTCTGGGTCCATCCGATCGGTAACGCAATCCCGTAACAGGTCGTCGACACCTCGCTCACAAATAGCCCGCACTGCGAAAACTCAGTTCCCGTTCCTTACCTATGATCAGATGATCGTGCAGTGAAATGCCCAGCACCTGCGCCGCATCCTGAATCTGGGCCGTCATCGAGATATCCGCATCTGATGGCGTAGGATCACCAGACGGGTGATTATGTACCAGAATCAAGGCGCTGGCGTTCAATTCCAAAGCCCGCTTTACGACCTCGCGCGTGTAAACCTGGACATGATCAACTGTACCGTGTGCCTGCTCTTCATCCGCGATCAGCACATTCTTGCGGTCCAGAAACAGAATGCGAAACTGCTCCGTCTCGCGATGTGCCATGGCGGTATGGCAATAGTCCAAAAGCGCATCCCAGGATGACAGAACCGCCTTGTTCATGACCCGCGCCCGCATCATTCTCTGGGCGCTGGCCTCGACGATCTTCAATTCCTGCACCACAGCGTCACCGACACCCTGCACAGCGACCAAGCGCGCAGCGGGGGCGGTGACTACACGATTGAAATCGCCAAACGTGTCTAGCAAACGCCGCGCCAAAGGCTTCACATCTTGCCGTGGAATGGCGCGGAACAGAACCAGTTCCAACAACTCATAATCCGGCATCGCTGCGGCCCCTCCCTCCATGAAACGTGTCCGCAACCGCTTCCGGTGATCCGCGATGTAGGAAGGCAACTTGCCCACGGCGATGGGTAAAGCCTCATCCTCCGCAAACAGCGGCAGAGGGGCTTCGTGAAAGGCGCGACGTTGGTTCATGTCAAAAACCCTGCCACGCGTTGGTAAACGAAAGGTTAATCGGACCCGACCGCAGCTTCATCTTGGAAAAAATACCTGCGCCGCAGGCATCCGCCCCGTGCCAGATACTCGCCGGATGCGCGAAGGGCCGTGGCAACGCCAAAGGCGGGGGTTCGATGCCCCCGCCTTTGGCTCACCCTTAACCTTTCATCCCTTCCCAAAAGGTTTTGACTTTGGAAAAGAACGTGCGCCCTTCAGGATTGTTGTCTTCCGACAGTTTTTCGAATTCGCGCAGCAATTCCTTCTGCCGACCCGTCAGGTTGACCGGCGTCTCCACCGCAAGCTCAATCAGCATATCGCCAATACCGCCGCCGCGCAGCGCTGGCATGCCTTTGGAGCGCAGGCGCATCTGCTTGCCGGTCTGACTGCCGCCGGGCACCTTCACTCGGCTTTTGCCGCCATCAATTGTCGGCACTTCCACTTCTCCACCCAAGGCTGCGGTCGCCATCGTTACCGGCACCCGGCAGAACAGATGCGCGCCGTCGCGCTGGAAAATCGCATGGTCCCGCACTTCGATGAAGATATAGAGATCCCCCGCCGGGCCACCCCGCAGACCGGCCTCGCCTTCGCCTGCCAGACGAATGCGCGTCCCGGTTTCTACCCCCGCCGGAATATTGACCGACAAGGACCGATCCTGTTCCACCCGACCGGCACCATGGCAGGTTTTGCAGGGGTTCTTGATGGTTTGCCCGATACCGTTGCAGGTGGGGCATGTGCGCTCCACCGTAAAAAATCCCTGTTGTGCCCGCACCTTGCCCATGCCGGAGCATGTCGGGCAGGTCACGGGTTCCGCGCCGCCTTCGGCACCGGAGCCACGGCAGGCTTCACAGGCCACCGATGTCGGCACATTGATGGTTTTCTGGATGCCGGAAAAAGCGTCCTCCAGCGTCACCCGCAGATTATAACGCAAATCCGATCCGCGCTGGGCGCGTGATCGACCGCCTCCGCCGCGCTGTCCGCCCATGAAATCGCCGAACAGATCCTCGAACACATCCGAGAAGGCGGACGCAAAGTCACCTTGCCCCGCAGCACCCGGCCGTCCACCGCGCGGGCCACCGCCCATGCCACCTTCAAAGGCGGCGTGACCATAACGGTCATATGCCGCCTTCTTGTCGGCATCCTTCAGGACCTCGTAAGCCTCATTCACTTCTTTGAACTGTTCTTCGGCTTTCGGGTTGTCGGAATTCCGGTCGGGGTGCAACTCTTTTGCTTTGGTGCGGTAGGCTTTCTTCAGCTCGTCCGCCGCCGCGCCGCGTGACGCCCCGAGCACCTCGTAATAGTCGCGTTTTGCCATGGCAAACCTCTAATCCTTAGAACGGCAGAAGGCGGCCCTGTCGTCTGGGCCGCCCCTCTTCCGATCCAGCGGTTTTACTTCCGCTTCTTTTCGCCAAGATCCTCAAAATCAGCGTCGACGATATCATCGTCAACCGGGCGGGCCTCATCTTCGCCGGCCCCGCCTTCCGCCGCTTCCTGGCTGGCCTTGTAGATCGCCTCACCCAGCTTCATCGCGGCTTCGGTCAGGTTTTGCATCGCACCCTTGATCTTGCTGGTATCTTCACCCTTCAAGGCTTCTTCCAGCGGCTGCATTGCAAATTCGATCGCCTCGACCGTGGACGGATCCACCTTGTCGCCATGCTCTTCCAGTGACTTCTTGGTGGAATGCATCAGGCTTTCGGCCTGGTTGCGGGTTTCCACCAATTCGCGACGTTCCTTATCGGACTCGGCGTTGGCTTCGGCATCTTTAACCATCTTTTCGATGTCTTCATCAGACAAGCCGCCCGATGCCTGGATGGTTATGTTCTGCGCCTTGCCGGTGCCCTTGTCCTTGGCACCGACGGAAACGATACCGTTGGCGTCAATATCAAAGGTCACTTCGATTTGCGGCATGCCGCGCGGCGAGGGCGGAATATCCTCCAGGTTGAACTGGCCAAGGATCTTGTTATCCGCAGCCATTTCACGCTCACCCTGGAACACGCGGATCGTCACGGCGTTCTGGTTGTCTTCGGCGGTGGAGAACACCTGGCTTTTCTTGGTCGGGATCGTGGTGTTGCGGTCGATCAGACGGGTGAACACGCCACCAAGGGTTTCAATGCCCAAGGACAGCGGGGTCACGTCCAGCAGAACAACGTCTTTCACGTCGCCTTGCAAAACGCCGGCCTGAATCGCGGCACCAAGGGCCACAACCTCATCCGGGTTCACACCCTTATGTGGTTCCTTGCCGAAGAATTTGGTCACTTCTTCGATCACGCGCGGCATCCGGGTCATACCACCGACCAGAACCACCTCATCAATATCGCCGGTGGACAGGCCCGCATCTTTCAGCGCGGCCTGGCATGGCTTGATCGAGGCTTTCACCAGATCGAGCACAAGGCTTTCCAGCTTGGCGCGGGTCAGTTTCATGACCATGTGCAGCGGCTGCCCGTTGGATCCCATCGAGATGAACGGCTGGTTGATCTCGGTCTGTTGGCTGGACGAAAGCTCAATCTTGGCTTTTTCAGCTGCTTCCTTCAGACGCTGCAACGCCATCTTGTCTTTGGTCAGATCGACCGCATGCTCTTTCTTGAACTCATCCGCGAGGTAATTCACGATCCGCATGTCGAAATCTTCACCGCCAAGGAAGGTGTCACCGTTGGTCGATTTCACTTCGAACAAACCGTCGTCAATCTCCAGAATGGTGATGTCGAATGTGCCACCGCCAAGGTCATAAACCGCGATGGTTTTCGCTTCTTTCTTGTCCAGACCGTACGCCAGCGCAGCCGCAGTCGGCTCGTTGATGATGCGCAGCACTTCCAGACCGGCGATCTTGCCCGCATCCTTGGTCGCCTGACGCTGGGCGTCGTTGAAATACGCTGGAACCGTGATAACGGCCTGCGTGACTTCTTCGCCAAGATACGACTCTGCGGTTTCCTTCATCTTGCCCAAGATGAAGGCAGAGATTTGCGAAGGCGAATATTTTTCATCGCGCACCTCCACCCAGGCGTCGCCATTGCCGCCGTCGACAAGGTGATAGGGTAGGTTCTTTTTGTCCTTGGCAAGGTGTTCGTCGTTGAGTGGACGCCCGATCAGACGCTTTACGGCGAAAACAGTGTTGGATGGGTTTGTCACAGCCTGACGCTTGGCCGGCTGCCCCACAAGGCGTTCACTTTCAGTGAAGCCCACAATGGAAGGCGTCGTGCGCGCGCCTTCCGAATTCTCAATGACTCGGGGCTGCGATCCGTCCATGATGGCGACGCAGGAGTTCGTGGTCCCGAGGTCGATCCCGATGACTTTGGCCATGTGTTAATACCTCTTCCTTATTCGGCGATGTTATGGGGGCAGGCCCATTATGGCCCCTGTCCCCGATCCCAGTTGATGGCCGCAGGGCACGGCCGCCCTTTCCGGCTACAGGGCGTATATAAGGAGGGGTTCCTGACCCTGCAAGCGGCAGAGCCACGGGTTTTTCAGCAGAGTTGCAGGAAATTGTCGGCGTTTTGCCGCGTTCTGGCGATTCCTGTGCCGGTCTCGCGCTTTTGGGTCCGTTTCACCGGGGCGGCAATTCTGCCAGCACTGCGTTTGCGGCAAGGTGCGGGTCGGCATGTTGCCAGATCGGGCGCCCGACGACGATATGGTCGGCACCGTCCGCAATTGCCTGTGCCGGGGTCGCTACCCGTTTCTGGTCGCCCCAGTCGGCCCCGGTCGGGCGCACGCCGGGGGTCACGATCAGCCGCCCTTTGGCGATGGGTAGCGCGCGGATCATCGCCGCTTCATGCGGGCTGGCAATGACGCCATCGGCCCCGGCCTCGAGCGCGTTCTGCGCGCGTTCGAGCGTGATCTCTGCCAGAGCACCCGGCTTGATCAGGTTGGCGTCAAGGTCGGCGCGGTCCAGCGAGGTCAGGATGGTGACGCCAAGGATTTTCAGGTTCGTCCCCGCCGCCCCTTCCTTGGCAGCGCGCACCACTTGCGGGTCACCGTGGACCGTCAGGAAATCGAGGTCGAACTGCGCAATGCCGCGCACGGCGGCCTCCACGGTGGCGCCAATGTCAAAAAACTTCATGTCCAGAAAGATGCGTTTGCCATGCTCCTGCTTCAATTCGTTCGCCAGCGCCAAGCCGCCGCCCGTCAGCATCCCCAACCCGATCTTGTAAAACGACACCGCGTCGCCAATGCGCTGTGCAAGCTCCATCCCGTGCACGACATTCGGCACGTCTAATGCCACGATCAATCGGTCATCAGCCATTCCAGTCCCCTTTTTTTGCGCAAACGGTTGGGTCATGGGCTTTTGTTCAACCGCTGTCAAGCGCAGGCATCAAGCCGCATTGACTTGCGCAGCGGCAGGCGGTTTGCTCTGCCGCAAAACAATCGGAAGAAAAAGAGGCAGTCGATGCGGATCAATCTGGAGTTTGAGCGCCCGGAGGACGGCCCCGGTTCTGGCCCGGTCACCGTTGGTTGGTTTTTGACCAAGGACAAAGGGGCGGTGCTTTACGACCCGCCCGAACGGGTGGTTTCGCGGCAAACCAGCAAGACCCATGCGAAATCTGCGAGCCGATGCCCGGCGGTGATCCAGATGGAAAGCCGCTATTTCATGGTGAAATGCCCGTTTGATCTGCATATCGGCTTTGGCAGGGATGATAAGGGCAAGGCGGTTCTGATCAACCGCGCCGGCGTTGCTTCCCCCATTCGTGCCAACAAAATCTCGGAAATTCTGGTCTTGGTGAATGAGTCGGAATGGCGCTTTCCGGACCGCCCGACGATCCAGTTGATGCTGCCCTATTGCTTCATCGCGGATGAAACCGTGTATCTGACGCAAATCAGCGCCTTCGCCCATTATCGCCCCGACCCGCTTCCCGGCACGATTTTCGGCGGCCGCTTCCCGGTGAACCTGTGGCCGCGCCCTTTGATGTGGGCGTTTGAATGGCATGATCCGAAAAAAGACCTGATCCTGAAACGCGGGGAGCCGCTGTTCTATGTGCAGTTCGAAGCCTCCGGCCCTGACCGCCCGGTGCAACTGGTGGAAGCGGAACGGACCGAGGCGCTGGAAGCCTATCTGGAACAAATCTCGGGAGCCGTGAACTACGTCAACCAAACCTTTAGCTTGTTCAAAGCGGCAGAGGCTATCCGGCCTATCAAATTGCTGACACCGAAAAAAAGAGCGGAGTAGCGTAGCTACGCCGAGAGTGGGCGCTTTTGCGGACCTTCAGAGGCGCCAACTCAGGCAGCGTGGGGCATGTCGATCAAATGGCCCGTGTGCCGCGCGATCAGCAAACCCTTGGCGCTGGCGATCAGCCGTTGGCGCAAAGGGGTCGAACCCTGTGCAGGCTCCGCGGTCCGGATGCGGATCTGGCGAGGGACAGGCCGACCCTCCTCCTTCACCAGAAAAGCGACCAGCACCTCTACCTGACCGAAATCGCGGGCATAGCGGGCATGTTCCACATGGGCTTCAAGGATACGCATGTCATACCTCCTACCGTGTGATCTGATGTTCTGCCGCACGCACGAGCCCGCGCACCAGATGCTGATGCGAGATACTTTCAGCTGCGGGAAGGGTAACGCCTACGCGCAGCGGGATTGGAATTCCGGGAGTGAAGAAATCAACCGCGGCTTCAAAATGGCGGCGCGCGGCGTCATAGATGACAAAGGCTATCCGGGTTGCGGTGATGGCCATGAGATATGATCCTTTACAGATTGGGGCGCAAACGGCACCTGCCTCACAACAGAACAACCAATAGATGAACATTTGGTTCCCTGATTTTTAGGGGTCTCCTATTCACAGATGCTTGAATCGTTGGGTTTGTGCACCCAAATTGACGGTGAGGCCCAAAAGGGATGTGCCGTGATCGGGCATTCCTGTGGTTGGGCGCTTTTGTAAAAGGAGAATACCGATGAACATGGAGAAGTTCACGGAACGGTCTCGCGGCTTCCTGCAAGCTGCGCAAACTATTGCGATGCGAGAAAGCCATCAAAGGCTTGCGCCTGAGCATCTGCTGAAAGCCTTGATGGACGATGATCAGGGGATGGCTTCCAACCTGATTCGTCGCGCTGGCGGTGACCCGGTTCGCGTCACGGAGGCCGTCGATCTCACGCTTGGCAAGATCGCCAAGGTTTCGGGCGATGCACAACCCTATATGGACCCGGCCACGGTGCGGGTGCTGGATGAGGCCGAAAAAGTCGCGACCAAAGCCGGCGACAGTTTTGTTCCGGTGGAACGGATCCTGGTGGCGCTGTGCATGAGCAATACCAACGCCAAGGACGCTTTGAAAGCGGGCGATGTGACTGCGCAAAACCTCAACGCTGCAATCAATGACATTCGCAAAGGCCGCACGGCTGATACCGCGAGCGCCGAGGACGGTTATGAGGCGTTGAAGAAATACGCGCGCGATCTGACCGAGGCCGCCGAGCAGGGCAAGATTGACCCGATCATCGGTCGGGATGAAGAAATCCGCCGCACCATGCAGGTGCTGTCGCGCCGCACCAAGAACAACCCGGTGCTGATCGGCGAGCCGGGCGTGGGTAAAACCGCGATTGCCGAAGGTCTTGCCCTGCGCATCATTGACGGCGATGTGCCGGAATCCTTGCGCAACAAGAAGTTGATGGCGCTGGATATGGGCGCGTTGATTGCAGGAGCGAAATATCGCGGCGAATTTGAGGAGCGCCTGAAATCAATCCTCAAGGAAATCGAGGCCGCAGCGGGTGAAATCATCCTGTTCATTGATGAAATGCACACATTGGTCGGCGCAGGCAAGGCTGACGGTGCGATGGACGCTGCAAACCTGATCAAACCGGCGTTGGCGCGGGGTGAGTTGCATTGCGTTGGTGCAACCACCTTGGACGAATACCGCAAATACGTGGAAAAGGACGCAGCCCTTGCGCGGCGTTTCCAGCCCGTGATGGTGGAAGAACCGACGGTGGAAGACACCATCTCCATCCTGCGCGGGATCAAGGACAAGTATGAAATGCACCATGGCGTGCGGATTTCTGATAGCGCCTTGGTCGCTGCGGCAACGCTTTCGCATCGCTATATCACCGACCGTTTCTTGCCGGATAAGGCGATTGACCTTGTGGACGAAGCCGCCAGCCGTTTGCGGATGGAAGTGGACAGCAAGCCGGAGGAGTTGGACCAACTCGACCGCCAAATCCTGCAACTCCAGATCGAAGCGGAAGCGTTGAAAAAAGAGGATGACGCCGCGTCGAAAGACCGTCTGGAAAAGCTGGAAAAGGAACTGGCCGACCTGATGGAGCAATCCGACAGCCTGACCGCCAAGTGGCAGTCAGAACGTGACGCCTTGGAAATGGGGCGTGAGTTGAAGGAAAAACTCGACCGCGCGCGGGCCGATCTGGATAGCGCCAAGCGTGAAGGCAATCTGGGCAAGGCGGGGGAGCTTTCCTACGGCATCATCCCGCAATTGGAAAAGCAACTCGCCGAGCAAGAAGGTCTGGAATCCGATGCTTTGGTGTCGGAAGCCGTGCGCCCTGAACAGATCGCCGAAGTGGTGGAACGCTGGACCGGGATTCCCACCACCAAGATGCTGGAGGGTGAGCGCGAAAAGCTGCTGAAGATGGAAGAAGAACTCGGCAAGCGGGTGATTGGCCAGCACCCTGCGCTGAAAGCGGTCGCAAATGCGGTGCGCCGTGCGCGGGCGGGATTGAACGATGAGAACCGTCCGCTTGGGTCGTTTTTGTTTCTTGGGCCAACGGGCGTTGGTAAAACCGAACTGACCAAGGCTGTGGCGGAATACCTGTTTGACGATGATCAGGCGATGGTTCGGATTGATATGTCAGAATACATGGAGAAACATGCGGTCAGCCGCTTGATCGGCGCACCCCCAGGCTATGTCGGCTATGACGAAGGCGGGGCTTTGACGGAAGCCGTGCGCCGCCGCCCCTATCAGGTGGTGCTGTTTGATGAGGTGGAAAAAGCGCACCCAGATGTGTTCAACGTTCTGTTGCAAGTGCTGGATGACGGGATGTTGACCGATGGTCAGGGCCGCACCGTGGATTTCAAGCAAACGCTGATCATCCTGACCTCGAACCTTGGCGCGGTGGCCCTTAGCCAGCTTCCCGATGGCGCAGACCCGGCCCCGGCACGGGCGCAGGTGATGGACGCGGTGCGGGCACATTTCCGCCCTGAATTCCTGAACCGGCTGGATGAGACGATCATCTTTGACCGTCTGGCGCGGAGTGATATGGCGGGGATTGTGACGATCCAGCTCAAGCGGTTGGAAAACCGTCTGGCAAGCCGCAAGATCACGCTCGATCTTGATCAGGACGCGCGCGATTGGTTGGCCGATGAGGGGTATGACCCGGTGTTCGGTGCGCGCCCCTTGAAGCGCGTGATCCAACGCAGCCTTCAAGACCCGCTGGCCGAGATGATCTTGGCGGGGGATGTGTTGGACGGCAGCACGATCAAGGTGTCGGCGGGTGTCGATGGCTTGCTGATCGGGGATCGCATCAGTGCTTCACAACGCGGAAAACCGGCGGAAGCTGTGGTTCACTGAGCGATGATCAAACGGCGGAACGGCCCCGATTCTCTGACGGGGCCGTTTTCGTTGGGTATCAATGCAAGACGGCGCTTTCCCGTGCGCAATTACCCGATTTGCGGAAAGCCTCCATTCAACTGACGTTCTTTCCGTATTTTGGTGAAGGCCCACCAATTCAGTGGTTCGCCAGTCTGAGCTCGATGGATAGTTGCTGAGAAAACGTCATGCACGCATGGGTCTTGGTGGCATCCGGTTATCTGACACAATTGAATATAAAGATCGTCGGCATTTTGTTCCGAAAGCTGGGCGACAGTGCGGATGCCGAGACGCTGAAAGTCAGCCAAGGCCGATTCGCCAAAGTTTCGAAGATCGCTGATGGTTGCTATTCTTGTGGCCGGACCCGGATGAGAGACCAATATACTTCCCCTTCAATAATGAAACATGTAGTGGCTCTGCTGTGCGGCTTGCGTTTCCAGCGGGGGAGATGGAACCGTCTGATTACTCCGCCGCCAAAGCGACATCTTCGGCACCACCCGTAATCCGTGCAATCACGCCTGATATCAGCGCCTGAAACGCGGCGAAATCGGCGCGGGGTTGTACTTTTGCCTCGTCCAGATACAGCGCGCGATCAATCTCGACTTGCACCACATGCTGGCCCCGTGATGGGCGGCCATAAGCCTGCGCGATATATGCGCCGGCAAAGGGCGCATTGCGGGCAACACGCAGCCCGGCCTCTTGAAACGCAGCCTCGATCCGCGCGACGACCTTGTTGGAGGCCGTGGTGCCGAACCGATCGCCCAACACCACCTCCGGTCGCAGGGGGCCAAGGCGGGAATGTGAACTGATCGCCTCATGCGGCATGGAATGGCAGTCGATCAGGATGGCCTCCCCGAACTGCCGATGGGTGTCTGCAAGCAAATGGTGCAGTTTTTGGTGATAGGGGTGCCAATATGTCGCCAGTCTTGCGTCTGCATCGGCGCGGCTGATGCGCCCGGCATAAATGGCCCGCCCGCCGGAAACGACGCGCGGAATCACCCCCAAACCTGAGGTGATGCGCGGGTTGTGGGAGCCATGGGACGCGCCTTCGATCAAGGCCGGGTCCAATTCATCATCACAGCGGTTGAGGTCGAGATAGGCACGCGGGGCGCGCGCGGTCAGCAACGGGGCGCCGAAAAGCGGCGCGTCGGCAAAGAGCTGGTCAACATAGGCATCCTCGGATGAACGCAAAACCAAGGGGTCCAACCGGCTCTCACGTTGAAACGTCGCCAGATAGTCGCGCCCGCTGTGAGGGGACGAAAACACCAGCGGGGCTGTTTGCTCTGGTGGCAGCGCCAGATCGTAGGGGTGTGACAAATTGCGGCCTCCTTGGTGTCCAGAGATATACCGCGCAATCCGATTTGCCAAATCCCCAATTACAAAACCTCTTGAACACCGGCGCGACTCCTTTTATAGCCCTGCCAACCGACGCGGTTCCGCCCGCGTCCTTTTCTTTGGTACTTGGGTCAAAGACGGGTCACGGCGGGGTTGCAGCGGCCAAGTGGGCGGTTAGCTCAGCGGTAGAGCACTACGTTGACATCGTAGTGGCCACTGGTTCGATCCCAGTACCGCCCACCATTCTTGCCGCCAATCTGGTTGCAGGTTCACCGTTCCCACATTAAGTGGGTACAAGAAATTCAATCGGCGCACGCGCGCCGCGAAAAGGAGAAGGCCCATGAAGGTCAAAAACTCGCTCCGCTCGCTGAAGTTGCGTCACCGCGACTGCCAGGTCGTGCGCCGCAAAGGCCGTGTCTATGTGATCAACAAGACACAACGGCGTTTCAAGGCCCGTCAGGGCTGAACGCCACACCTGACGCAGGGTTGCAGGCAATAATCCGAAGAACCGCCGAGGGGTGCCTCTGGCGGTTTTTCTACGGGGTAACAGTGCCTTGAGGTATTGGCGCTGGGCAACACATCTGCGACAGATAGGCATCCCCCCTTCGAATTCGTTGCAAGCGCGGTCAGTTTAACTTATCGCTAAGTCGGAATAGGGTAGCTTTGGCCAGGCTGCTCTTGTCAAAACCGGCCATATCAACAGGGAAGACACCAGCAAATGAACGTTCAGAACCTGCGCGCTGCGGCGCATGCTGCTGTGCCGGAGATACCCCGCTCAGCGCGCGAATGGTTGCAAATCCTGGCCAAATATCGAGATCCGAACCCGGCGCGCAGTGTGTTTGAACTGGCGGTGACTCTCGGTCCGTTCCTGTTGATCTGGACGGTGGCGATCTGGGTTTTGCAATATAGCGCGATTGCGGCGCTTGTTCTGGGTGCGATAAACGGGCTGTTTCTGGTGCGCCTGTTCTGCATTCAGCATGATTGTGGCCATGCGTCGTTTTTCACCAACCGGCCATTGAGCGATTGGATCGGGCGCAGTCTTGGTGTGCTGACTCTGACGCCTTACCATGTCTGGCGCCGACAACATGCGATCCATCATTCCGCCTCGGGCAACCTCGATTTGCGCGGGATCGGTGATGTGACGACGTTGACGGTGGAAGAATATCTGGCGCGCTCCCGCTTTGGCCGTTTCATGTACCGGATTTATCGCAGCCCGCTGACCCTGTTCGTGATCGGCCCGGCCTATATTTTCCTGATCCAGAACCGCATCCCATATGGCTTGATGAAATCCGGGGCGTCGTTCTGGCTGTCGTGCATGGGAACCAATCTCACCCTGCTGGTCGGAATGGTGGCGTTGGTCTATTTCGGCGGCTGGGCACCGTTGTTTCTGGTCGTCTTGCCGTCGTGGATTGTTGCGGCATCAACCGGCGTCTGGCTGTTCTATGTGCAGCATCAATTCGAGGATACACATTGGCGCAAGGCCGAGGATTGGCAGTTGCACGAAGCCGCCCTCGAAGGGTCTTCGCATTATGTACTGCCGCGCCCCTTGCAGTGGCTGTCCGCCAATATCGGCATTCACCATGTCCATCACCTGTACAGTCGCATTCCTTTCTATCGGTTGACCGAGGTGATCCGCGATCATCCGATCCTTGCGGAATCGCAGCGCATGACGATTGGTCAGAGCATTTCCTGCGCACGGCTGCATTTGTGGGATGAAAGCCAGAAAAAACTGCTGTCGTTCCGGCGCGCCCATGCGATGTATCTGACCGCGTGACACAAGCATGTGTCACGGCTGCAGGGTGCGCTGAAGCAGGCCCGACGCCGAAATCATCGCGCGGCGTTGTGATATTCCGGGTTGGGCTTCATCTCGGTCGCGCTGGCGAGGCGGTTCGACATATTGAAGAATGAGGTGACCGCCGCGATATCCCAGATATCGCGGTTGGAAAATCCTGCCGAGCGCAGGGTTTCACGATCAGGCTCCTCGATGTCTTGCGGCGTTCTGGTCAATTTTACCGCAAAGCGCAGCATCGCCTTCTGCTTCGGTTCCAAAGGTGCGGCGCGCCAGTTCTGCGCGATCACCTCTGCCAGCGCCGGATCACCTGAGAGTTGCCGCAGCGCTGCGCCATGCGCGGTCAGGCAGTAGACGCAGCGATTTTCAGCGGAAACCGCGACCGCGATCATTTCCCGCTCGGTCTTGCTCAACCCGGAAGGGGCCAGCATCAGGTCATTATACATGTCCATGAAGGCGCGCAGTTTGGTCTGATCGAAAGCATAGGCTTGCAGCACATTCGGAATCAGCCCCAGCTTTTCGACACATTTGGCGAAATAGGCTTCGATGTCATCGTCAAGCGGGTTGGCGGGGGCAAGGTTCAGCGCGGTGGTGTTGGTCACATCATTCTTCCTTTGTCGGCCTTGCGCCGATCAGGCGGTTCGGTCGGGTGTCGGCATCTGGTCCGCTTCTACCATGCATCCAAACCCAGCAAGTCGTAAAGGCTCTGTGGCGGACGCGATTGGGTTTACCCCTGCGCTTTGGGCGCGGCAAACCGCGGGCAGTACATTCATATCCCGGCGGGGACGTGACAGACGCAAGTTGGCAGGCAATCGCCAGCTTGTTTGCATTCTGGCCTGTGAAATCCGGTCGATTCAGGTATTTTCACCAAGATGAAGCAGCTATGTTGCGCTGTCGCGGATTGCACTTCCCTACGGG
>NZ_JAKDLJ010000238.1 GCF_030452865.1 Pseudorhodobacter sp. | reverse complement strand
TCCGTTCCAACAGCGCGTCAGAACCAAGGCTGCTCACTTCTTGTCTGCCTTTGTGTTTGCCGCCGCGGCTTTTGTGTCCGGCCTGACGGGCGCGGCCTTGGGTGTTGGCTCCGCAATCGGCACTGTCGCCGATTCGGGCGCGGGCAGATCGCCGCGCACGGCGGGTGGCAGTTTCATCAGCATCCGCAACACGGTCGCCAATTCGTCGCGCAAATTCTTGCGATGGGTCACGCGGTCCAGCATGCCGTGATCCAGCAGATATTCGGCGCGCTGAAAGCCCTCTGGCAGCTTTTCCCGGATGGTTTGTTCGATCACGCGCGGCCCGGCAAAACAGATCAACGCATTGGGTTCGGCGATCTGCACATCGCCGAGCATCGCATAGGATGCCGTCACGCCGCCGGTGGTCGGATGGGTCAGCACGACGATATAGGGAAGGTTCGCCTCTTTCAGCATCTGCACGGCAACGGTCGTGCGGGGCATCTGCATCAGCGACAGGATGCCTTCCTGCATCCGCGCACCGCCTGCCGCCGAAAACAGCACCAAGGGGCGTTTCAGCTTTACTGCGCGCTCGGCAGCAGCAAGAAGCGCATTGCCGACATACATGCCCATCGAGCCGCCCATGAACGAGAAGTCCTGACCAACTGCGACAATCGGGGTGCGGGCAATCTCGCCCTCCGCGACCAACATCGCGTCTTTCTCACCGCTGGCTTTTTGTGCAGCTTTCATCCGTTCGGGATATTTTTTCTGATCGCGGAATTGCAGCGGGTCGACCACCGGTTCCGGCACTTTGACCTCGGCAAACAGGCCACCATCGAACAGGGCGGCGAAACGCTCTCTCGGGGTCATCGCCATGTGATGGTCGCAATTGGTGCAGACGTTCAGATTGTCCTTGAGCTCCCGGTGGAACAGCATGGTTCCGCATTCGGGGCATTTCGTCCACAGGTTCTCCGGCACTTCGCGGCGCGAAAACAGAGAGTTGATCGTGGGGCGGACGTAGTTGTTGATCCAGTTCATCGGTGTTTTGCCCTTTGGTCGCGATGCGTCGGATTGAGATAAGCGCATAGGGCCGGAAATGCAAATATGTCTTGTGGAGTTGCCACCGAGCAAAGCTGGTTGCACAGTGATGGGGTGACACTCAGGGGGCGGTTTTGGCAACAGCAAGCAATGGGGAACGTCGGGCAATCGTCTGCGGCGTCAGCGCCGATCATGCCTTTGCATTGGCGGCGCTGATTGTTGGTTTTGCACGGAACAACCCCGAATTCAACGGCGATTTCGTGGTGTTCCATTCCGGGCTTTCGGTGGAGGATCAGGTGCGATTGCGCGCGCTTTGGCCGCGCGTCGCCTTTCATCCCTTCGACGCGCAGACCCTGTCCGCGCGGTTCGCGGCGGGCACGGACCTGATCGAGGTGCTGGCCTTTTACAGCCCCCTGATCTTTGCCAAATTCGAGATGCTGGATTTGCTGGACCATTATGACCAATGCCTGTGGTTGGATGTGGATATGTTGATTCAGCGCAGTCTGGCGCAGATGTGGGGGTTTGACGGGCTTGCATGGCGCCCTCTGCCTGACGGTGCCTTCGCGCGCCGGGCCAAGGTGATGTCTGCTTTCGCCGCGCTGCGGGGTGACGGTTCGATGCCGTTGCCGAACGGCGGTGCGGTTGGCATGGGGCAAGCCCTGCGCGGTCGGCTGGCAAAAGACGATCTTTATGCGATGGCGGCGCAGTTGATGACGGAAACCGACGCGCATTCAGTGGATGAGCTGGCGCTGTTTTTCACGGCGGCGTCGCGGGGCTTGCCGCTGCACCTACTGGATTTGCGCTTCAACCATCCGGTCGTTGCGCCGGGCGCACGGGAGGCGGCAATCGTTCACGCCATCGGGCCGGACAAGTTCTGGAATTCCGCGCCGCTGCAATTAGGTTATCCTGCCTGGGCGGACGCCGCGCAAAGCTGGCTTGACCTTGGAGGAAGCGGCTATGACGGGCCGCAGCGATTGGTTGACGTGCAGGCGGCAACCCCGGATGCTGCGCTCAAAGCCGCGCGCAACCGCAGTTTTTGGCAAGGCGTCTATGATGCGTTACACGCAGACTTGCCACCGCAGCTTTGTGTTGACCTGCGCAGCGACGGAGCGGCATTGCGGTTTTATATCAGAGGCTTGACGGATAGCGCCCATCTGCGCCTGACCCGCCAACCCAATGAGCGGCGGATCGGGGTAGAGGTTTCTTTTGCTGATGATGCAATCGTTGCTCCGGCGCTATTCGCCCGATTGGACGGAGTGGCGTTTGCGCGGGGCAAGCCATTGGAATTGACCAGAACCAAAACCGGCTGGGCCTATGGCACCGTTGTTCCCCTGTCAGAATGCAGCGCAGTGCTGCGCCGGATCGGTGCTGCCCTTGATGGAGTTCACGCCACGTCCCGCGTCAAAAGCTGACCACCGGGGCCGGATTTCACCTCAAACCGGCTGATCTTGCGCACCAGATCGGACAGCTTGGCGCTGCCATAGGTGCGGGTGTCAAAATCCGGCGCGCCTTGGGTGATATATTGGCCGATCTGTCCCAGTGAATACCATTCGCCATCCGGATCAATCGCCCGCATCGCGGCGATAATCAGCGGGATTGCCTTTTTCGGGGATTCCTTCGACCCTGCTGCCGGTCGCGTTTCCGGCACCAGATCCGGCATGTCCGGCATGATGACTCGGTCCGGTTTGGTCGCCTGCTGCGCGTCTTCGGCGGGTTCATCGCCGCCAAGATTTTCAACATAGATGAAGCGTTTGCAGGCCATACGGAACGCTTCCGGCGTTTTCTGCTCACCGATGCCGTAGACATCAAGCCCCTGTTCGCGGATGCGCGCGGCAAGTCGGGTGAAGTCACTGTCGGAACTGACCAGTACGAAGCCGTCAAACAGCCCCGAATGCAGAAAATCCATCGCCGCAATCACCAGACCGATATCGCTGGCATTCTTGCCCTTGGTGTTGGCGAATTGCTGGTCTGCGACCAGTCCCAGTGCCGCAACCTTGCGCGCCCATCCCGCCAGCCGTTGCGATGACCAATCGCCATAGATGCGCCGCACCGATGCCTCGCCCAACGCGGTGATCTCCTCAAAAATAGCCTCGGCATGGGCGGCGGGGATGTTGTCGGCGTCAATCAAGACGGCAAGGCGCGGCGTGCGCATATCGGGCATGGGGTGTCCTTTCAATTCTGGCGCGACGTTAGCTGACATGCACGGCGAATTATAGCGGATTTGGCGCTACGCAGTCTGTCATTTCCATGGCCGTTGTGCAGAATGTGGGGGAAATCAATGAAGGCCGCAACAATGAAACCTGTTTTAACGAGTATCCTTTGCGCCGCACTTTTCGCCTGCACCCCGACCGCCAGACGCGCGCCAACCGTCTCACCGCCGATGGTGCTGCCGCTGACAGGGGATCACTTGAAAGAGCAGGAACCCGACAGCTGCGGCGCATCGAAACTTGGCCATCTGGTCGGGCAGAATGAGGGGATGTTGCGAACGGTGGCGCTGAAAGGGAGGTATCGCGCGATTTCACCTGATACGCTGGTGACGCAGGAATATGACGCATTCCGGCTGAACGCATATGTCGATGACGCCGGGACCATCCAGCGATTGACCTGCGGCTGAAAGGCCAGTCCACGGGGACCAGCCTTTCCTTTGATCACAGTTTACTTCTTGGCGCGGAAATCGGTGTGGCAGGCTTTGCACGCGCCCCCGATCGCACCGATGCCGGCTTTCACGGCTTCCAGCGAGGAAACGTCGATCGCGGTCGCGGCGGTTTCCAGATCTTTCGCCTTCGACGCGAAACCTTCCATATTCATCCAGATGTCGGGACGTGCCTCCGACACGGGATCGTCTGCTTCGGTTTCAAACTTTGCCGGAATCTCTGCGGCGGCGGCCATCAACGCGGCCTTTGCCGCCGCTGCGGCGCTTGCGTCAAATGCTGATTTGCCCCCCGCCATATCTCCAATAACCTTTGTGTTCTGGCTAATGGTATCCATCAGGTCCATCCGCGCCTTCACGGTTGGGTCTTTTACGCCTTCCTTGGCAATGGCCATCCCGGCGCTCAGGGCAAGGCCGACAATCAGGGCTTTGGTGGCGAATCGCATATCAATACTCTCCTCTAGGGTTATTGGCAGAGTATAGCTGCGACATTCTGTCATACCAGTTGCATTGCCGAAATCCGCGCTCACATCACGCGGTTGTCAGATCGGTTTAACCATCGGCCAGATGCCGCTCCCCCCGCGCGCTTGACAGGGCAATCTGTTTTTGCCGTTCACGAAAGCGTTCGCGGTCGGCATCGGTATGTTCATGCAGGCACTGATGACAGGACACGCCCTCCTCATATTCCGGTCGCTGCGTGTCAGGTGGTGCGAGCGGTCGGCGGCAGGCGTGACAGTTGGAATACGGACCGGGGACAAGGCCGTGACCGACCGAAACGCGATTGTCGAATACATAACATTCGCCATTCCAAAGGCTTTGGTCCTGCGGCATTTCCTCCAGATATTTCAGGATGCCACCTTTGAGGTGAAAGACATCCTCCACCCCTTGCCCCAACAGATAATTCGTTGATTTCTCACAGCGAATTCCGCCGGTGCAGAACATCGCAATCCGTTTGTTGTGAAAACGGTCCTTGTTCGCCTCCCACCACGCCGGAAATTCCCGGAAGGATTTGGTTTCGGGGTCAATCGCGCCTGAAAAACTGCCGATGCCGACCTCGTAGTCGTTGCGGGTGTCGATCACGGCGACATCGGGCGACTGGATCAAATCATTCCATTCCTGCGGGTTCAGGTAATGGCCGACCTGTGCGCGAGGGTCGATATCCGGCTGGCCCATGGTCACAATCTCACGTTTCAGGCGCACTTTGAACCGCCCGAATGCCTGATCGTCTGACCAGCTTTCCTTATGCTCCAACGCGGTGCAGCCGGGCAGCGCGCGGATATGTGCCAGCATCGCATCAATTCCCGCCCGTTCGCCGGAAATAGTGCCATTGATCCCTTCTGACGCCAGCAAAAGCGAGCCCCGGATGCCATTGGCGCGACCAAGATCAAGCAGCGGCTTTTGCAGCGCGGCGAAATCCGGGAAACGGGTGAAATGATAGAGGGCGGCGATGGTAAACATGGGCAGCGTCTTGCCGCGCGCGGCACAAAAATGCAAGGTATCACATGACGCAGGGAAGGGGTTGCAGATGACGGGTGATGCGCTGATCGTGGTTGATGTACAGAATGACTTTTGCCCGGAGGGCGCGCTGGCGGTGGCGGGCGGGCATGAGATTGTCGCTGGTATCAACGCTTTGATGGAGGAATTCGGCGCTGTGGTGCTGACCCAGGATTGGCATCCGGCCAATCACAGCTCCTTCGCCGACAACCATCCCGGTGGGGTGCCGTTCAGTATGGTGACAATGGAATACGGCCCGCAAGTCCTGTGGCCGCGCCATTGTGTGCAAGGCAGCCACGGGGCGGCGTTTCATGCGGCATTGCGAACCGACCCCGCCGATATGCTGATTCGCAAAGGCTTCCGGCCCGCGATTGACAGCTATTCGGCGTTTTTTGAGAATGACCATAAAACCCCGACCGGGCTGGATGGCTATCTGCGCAGTCGGGGGATCGAAACCCTGACGCTTGTGGGCCTTGCCACTGATTTTTGTGTGGCCTATTCGGCTTTGGAT
>NZ_JAKDLJ010000237.1 GCF_030452865.1 Pseudorhodobacter sp. | reverse complement strand
TCCGGCCTGCGGGTCGGGGCATATGCTGACCTATGCCTTTGATCTGCTCTACGCGATCTATGAGGAAGAGGGGTATGAGGCCGATACGATCCCGGCGCTGATCCTGACCCACAACCTGACCGGGGTGGAGATTGACGACCGCGCAGGGGCGCTGGCGGCGTTTGCGCTGGTGATGAAGGCGGCGGCAAAGCTGGGGCGGCGGCGGTTCCTGCGGATGGGGGTCGCGCCCGACATCTGCGTGTTGCAAAACGTGAGCTTTACACCCGCTGAGATGCAGGACGTGGCCGCCGTGGTAGGGCGCGATCTGTTCACGGACGCGATGCGTGAGACGCTGGGGCAATTCGAGCAGGCCAAGAACTTCGGCTCGCTGATCGTGCCGAGGTTGCGCGATCCGGCAGAGGCGCTGCGGGTGGTCATGGCGCGGGACTTTGCGGGCGATCTGCTGTTGAAGGACGTGCAGGAGAGGGTTGTGGCCGTGCTGCGCATGGCCGAGGCGCTGTCGCCAAAGTATCATGTGGTGGTCGCCAACCCGCCGTATCTAAGCGATAAATATTACTCTGAGACAATCAAGAAGTTTGCAAATGCGAACTTCAAGAAGTCGCGTTTCAACTTTTACAGCCTGTTCATGGCACGGAATACAACGCTGTCGTGCCTTCATGGATACATCGGAATGATTACGCTTCATTCGTGGATGTCCGGCTCAAAATACGAAGCCATGCGCGAGAACCTCATCGAAACATGCGCCACGGTGACAATGGCACATCTTGGTGCTGGCGGGTTCGACTCCATCGGTGGTCAGGTGGTTTCGGCGACAGCATTTGTGTTGGAGCGTCAACGTTCTCAGCAAAAGCCCGGTTACTACTTGAACCTTACCCACGTTGAGGGAGAAAACCTCATGGCAAGTCTGGTTCATGACGCAAAGTCAGACTTTGACCGTGACTACTGCTATCGTGTTCCGAGTTCTGTTTTCTCTGAAATTCCTGGGGCTCCGTTCGTGTATTGGATTTCAGAAAGCGAACTGAGTGCATTTCAATCTTTGCGAAAGCTCGACGAGTTCGCCGATTTTCGTCAAGGTATGGCAACAACCGACAACGAAAGGTTTCTGCGGCTATGGCAGGAAATGTCTTTGGACAAAATCGCCTTCGGCGCAGCCTCGTCTTACGATGAAGATGTTAACGGGCGTAGCTGGTTTCCCTACAACAAAGGCGGCGGTGACAAACGCTGGTATGGTCATAACGATTTTGTTGTGAACTATGAAGATCACGGACAGATCCTGATCGACCTCGTTACGGGCAAATATCCGAAGATCTCCGATCCGGAGTTCGTGATTAAGAATCGTTCATATTATTTCCTACCTAGCGTAACATATTCTGCGCTTTCTGGAGGTGCTTTCGCTGCCCGGCTAAGCGAAAAGGGCTTTATTTTCGACACAAAGGGTTCGTGTGCATTTGCTCAAAACGGCGCGTCCCGAGTAGGCCTCGCTGCGCTTCTGAACAGCCTTGTTGCGAGCCAGTTCATCAAGCTATTGGCTCCAACCTTGGATTTCAGCCTGTTCGCTCTATCAGGTGTCCCTTATCCAGACACAGTGCCTGCTGCGGCTGAAACAACCGCAAAGGACGCACTTCAGATCGCCCGCTCCGACTGGGACGCCTACGAAACCTCATGGGATTTCACCACGCTCCCGCTGCTCCACCCCGATCACCGCGCCGGGACGATGGATACCACCTACACCACCCTGCGCAGCCATTGGCAGGACATGACGGACCAGATGCAGCGGCTGGAGGAAGAGAACAACCGCATCTTCATCGACGCCTACGGTCTGGCCGACGAGCTGACCCCCGAGGTGCCGCTGGCCGAGATCACCCTCACCTGCAACCCCGCCTATCGCTATGGCGGCAACGCCAGCGAGGCCGACCGCGAGACCCGCCTGCGCGCCGATACCGTGGCCGAGTTCCTTTCCTACGCCGTGGGCTGCATGTTCGGGCGCTACAGCCTCGACGCCCCCGGCCTGATCCTCGCCAATCAGAATGAGTCGCTGGCCGACTACCTCGCCCGTATCCCAGAACCGCAATTCATGCCCGATAAGGACAACGTCATCCCCGTGCTCGACGCCGACTGGTTCGCCGATGACATCACCGACCGCTTTCGCCAGTTCCTGCGCGTCAGTTTCGGCGACGACACCTTCCGCGAAAACTTGCGCTTTATCGAAGACGCGCTGGGCAAGGACATCCGCAAGTATTTCACCAAGGATTTCTATGCCGACCATGTAAAGCGCTATAAAAAGCGCCCGATCTACTGGCAATTCACCAGCCCCAAGGGCAGCTTTCAGGCGCTGATCTACATGCACCGTTACCGCCCCGACACGGTGTCGGTGCTGCTGAACGAATACCTGCGCGCCTATCTGTCCAAGCTGGAGGCCGAGCGCGCGCGGCTGGACCAGTTGGCCGACGACGCCAGCGCCACGCAGGCCCAGCGCACCAAGGCGCTGAAGGACGCCAGCGCCATCGCCAAGCAGCTGGACGAACTGAACGAATGGGAGCGCGAAGTGGTCTTTCCGTTGGCGCAACAAAAGATCGAGATCGACCTGGATGACGGGGTTAAGCGGAACTACCCCCTGTTCGGTGCCGCGCTGAAGAAGATCCCCGGGCTGGAGGCTACGGATGAGTGAGCGCATCCACGCCAGCCTTGCGCGGATGTTCGACGAGCACCGGCTGGTGTTCTGGTACGACACCGCCCGCGACATGCGCGAAGCGTTCGACAGCTTTGCGCTGGACGGTGTCGAGAAGGTCGAAATTGCAAGCAACGAGTTCGGCCTGAAATACCGGATGCTGCGGCAGGCGCCAAAGCAGCGGTTCCTGATCTACAAGGACGGCCCCGAGCCGCCGATGGCCGATAACTGGCTGTTGGACCTTCAGCTTGCAACGGTGGTGTTCAAGGCAGATCAGGCGGCGATCTGGATGGCCGAACTTGGCCTGCCCGCGCAGTTCGAAAGCGTGGTGCGCGAACATACCGAGTTTTACCGCGCCAAGGTTCGGGTCGATGCGCTGAAGCGGCTGATGCAGGCGTCGGACACCCAGACGCAGATGCGCCTGCGGATGCTGGCCGTCTGCGCCGGAGCTGAGGGTGGCCTTGATACGGTGATCGAGGCGCTGCTGGGGGAACTGGCAGCGGGCAAGGACGACGCGCTGCGCCTGATCGAGCGATCCGGCCTTACCGAGATGTTATGGACGCAGGTCGGGCAGGCCTATGGGTATCGTTCTGACGAGCCGGATTTCGAGGATTTCGCGATCTCCCTGTTTCAGTCAGCCTATGCGCGCGCACTGGCCGAGGATGGATCGCTGAACGCCGAGGCGCTGCTGGTCTTTCGCCGCTGGAAGAACAACCGGCATTGGGCGGGTGCGTTCGAGGAGCTGTCCGCCCGGTATCAGGATCTGCTGAAGATCCCCGCCGACCTGCTGAAGCGCGATTTCCGCGCGGTGGTCGCGACCGACCACTTTGAGGAGATCGACCGGCATATCATTCGCCAGATCGTCCAGGCCATGTCGACCCAGACCGTGAGCGCGCCGGAGGTTCTGACCTGGGTGCGCGAGCGGCGGCAGAGCCACTGGTATCCGAAGTACGAGGACATCTATCAGGCCATCGGCTTTGCCACCGAATTCCAGCAGGCGATGGCCGAAGCGAATCTTGGAATGACCAGCCCGGCCGAGGGGGTGCGGCGCTATGTGACCAGCTGGTACAAGCTGGACCAGCTCTACCGCAAGTTCATCTACCACATGCAGAAAAGCAGTCATGTTTCGCTGCTGGCCGACCTCTATGATTCAGTTGAGAACCGCTACACCAACAGCTTCGTTCTGGCGGTGAACGATGCCTGGCAGGACCAGATCGCGGGCCTGAGCGAGTGGAAGATACCCGGCTTTGCTTCCCAGGCCGATTTTTATCGGGATCAGGCGGCAGAGTATCGGCGCAAAGATCAGAAAGTTGCGGTCATCATATCGGACGCGCTGCGCTTCGAAGTGGCCGAGGAATGCCTGCGCCGGATCCGCGCGCTGGATCGTTTCGATGCCGATCTGAAGCCGATGATCAGTTCGCTGCCCAGCTATACACAACTCGGCATGGCGGCGCTGCTGCCGCACAACGGGTTGTCCATGGCCGAAGACGGTAGTGGCGACATTCTGGCGGGTGGCGAGAACACCAAGGGCACGCCTGCGCGTGAAAGGCTACTTGCGGCTGGTCGGAAGGGCGACAGTGCCAAGGCCCTGAAATTCAAAGATGTCATGAACATGCGCACGGAAGAGGGAAAGGCGCTCTTTCGAGATCATCATATTATCTACATCTACCATAACCGCATCGACGCGATCGGCGATGATCTGAAAACCGAGGAGCAGTTGCCAGACGCGGCAGAGGACGCAATCGAGGATCTAACCAAGCTTGTGCGCAAGCTGACCTCGGCCAATTTTTCCAACATCCTGATAACAGCGGACCACGGGTTTCTGTATCAGCACCGCGTGCTTGATGAGAGCGATTTCGCGATTGCCGATCCGCAGGGGGCTGAGATCCTTTTTCGAAATCGGCGCTTTGTGATCGGTCGCGGACTCAGCGCGACCGCTGGAATGAAGCATTTCACCGCCACAGGCCTTGGCCTGTCCGGCGATCTGGAGGTTCTGATCCCGAACTCGATCAACCGAATGCGGGTGAAAGGCGCTGGCAGCCGCTTTGTTCATGGCGGGGCGGCGCTGCAAGAAGTTGTCATACCCGTCATCCGGGTCGGCAAGCAGCGCGAGGCTGACGTGGGCCATGTCGAGGTGCAGATCTTTGTGACGGGTCGTAGTCTGATCTCGTCTGGCCAAACAGCCGTGGCACTTTATCAGGTCCAGCCTGTTTCCGAGAAGATGCGGTCTCGGGAATTGTTGGCCGGCATTTATGCGACAGACGGCACGCTGATTTCGGATGAGTACACGCTGCTCTTCGATTTCAGGTCGGAGAATGCCCGTGAGCGCGAGATGCCGCGCAAGTTCTTGCTGTCGCGGGATGCAGACCGCTTCAACAATCAGGATGTCATCCTGAAGCTGCGCGAACGCGTGGGAAAGACCAGCCATTATCAGGACTATGCCAGCCACCGCTTTCAGCTTCGGCGCGGCATCACCACTGACTTTGATTTCTAAGGAGCCTACGGATGAGTGACCTCGACGCCAAGATCAACGAACATTTTGCGGGCTTCGTGGTCCGGAAAGACCTTGTGAAAGCGGTCAAGGGCAACGCGATCGTGCCGACATATGTGTTGGAATACCTGCTGGGCCAGTACTGCGCGACCGATGATGAGGCGTCGATCCAGACCGGTATCGAGACGGTGAAGGAAATCTTGCGCAAGCACTATGTCCACCGCAGCGAAGCCGGGCTGATTCAATCGACCATCAAAGAGAAGGGCCGTTACAAGGTTATCGACCAGGTCAGTGTGTCGCTGAATGAGAAGACCGACAGCTACGAGGCCGTATTTGACAATCTTGGCATCAAGAAGGTTGCGGTCGACAGTGGCACCGTCAAGGCGCACCCCAAGCTGCTCGTGACCGGGGTTTGGTGCATTGCTGACGTGCAATATGAATTCTCGGAGGATGCCAGGACCTCACCGTGGATCCTCGAGTCTATCAAGCCGATTCAGATCGCCAAGGTTGACTATG
>NZ_JAKDLJ010000236.1 GCF_030452865.1 Pseudorhodobacter sp. | reverse complement strand
CCAGCTATGATGAAAGCGTGGCGCAAGCGATCCGTTTGGCCGATGAAAACGGCTGGATCCATCTGTCTGATGGGTCGTGGCCCGGCTACACCGAACGTCCCGCCCTGATCCTTGAAGGCTATTCCGTCCTGTCGGCGGAATGCGCCGAACAATTCGCCGCCGTGAACATTTGGCCGACGCATGTGTTTTTGCAGGCAGGCGTCGGCGGGCTTGCAGCAGGGGTTGGCGCGCATATCCGGGACCGTTGGCCGGTTCAGCCGACGATTGTTGTGGTGGAACCGGACCGCGCGCCCTGCCTGCAAAACAGCATTCGCGCTGGCAAACTTACACCGGGCAACGGGCCGGATTCCAATATGGGCCGCCTTGATTGTAAAAATGCCTCATTGATCGCGTATGAATCGCTGCGTGAGGATGCCGATATCTTTGTGACTGTTACCGACAAGGCTGCGGCAGAGGCCGCCGACCTGCTTGCGGCACGGGGGCTTGCCACCACACCAAGCGGGGCGGCAGGGTTGGCGGGACTGATTGCTCTGGTACCGGGGAAGGAAAGTCGCTGCATGATCGTCGTTTCGGAGGGGCCGGAAAATGGTTGAACCGCTACGCGCTGCGCGCCTGACTGACCAGATGACAGCATGGCGCCACGCCTTTCATGCCGACCCGGAGCTTGGTTTCAACGAACACCGTACCGCTGCACGGGTGGCCGACCTGTTGCGTGACTTCGGATTGGAGGTGCACGAAGGTATTGGCGGCACCGGTGTTGTGGGCATTTTGCAGCGCGGCAATGGCAGTGGCAGCATCGGGCTGCGCGCCGATATGGATGCCTTGCCGATACTGGAGACATCAGGGCGGACCTATGCCTCGCAAAACCAAGGGGTGATGCATGCCTGCGGCCATGACGGGCATATGGCGATGCTTTTGGGTGCAGCGTCGCTTTTGGCGCAGGAGGGGCGTTTCAACGGGCGCGCCGTTTTCATCTTTCAACCGAATGAGGAGAACGGAAAAGGCGCGCAAGCCATGTTGGCGGATGGGTTGTTTGAACGGTTCACAGTGGATCAGGTCTACGGTTTGCACAACATTCCGGGGCTCGGCTTGGGTGAATTTGCTACCCGATCCGGGCCGATCACCGCCAGTGAAAGCCTGTTCAGCATCACCATTGCGGCGCGTGGTGGCCATGCCGCCTTGCCGCATATGGGGGTCGATGCGATCACGGTTGGCGCCGAAATGGTCGGCGCGCTTCAGACCATCGTTTCGCGCAAGCTCGACCCCAGCGTGAACGGCGTGGTTTCGGTGACCGAGTTCGTGACCGACGGCCGCCGCAACGTCTTGCCGGGTGCTGCCGTGCTTTCAGGGGATGCCCGTGCGCTGACACCTGCGCTGACCGAGATGATTGCAAACCGGATGCGCCAAATCGCGAAAGGTATTGCGATGGCGCATGACGTGGATGCAACCGTTGCGTTCGATACGATCTTTCCGCCGTCGATCAACGCGCCAGAGGCCGTCGCGCAAGCCTGTGCTGCGGCGACGATGACGGTGGGGGCCGCGCAGGTCGATGGCGGTTGTGCCCCAAAGCTGTTCTCCGAAGATTTTGCCCATCTCGCAGCGGCGCGTGACGGGTGCTTCATTCTGATGGGCAACGGCACAACCGGCCAAAATGCCCGCGCGTTACATGCCAGCGACTACGATTTCGCGGACGCCGCCTTGCCGATCGGCGCCAGCTATTGGGTCAATCTGGTGGAGCGATGCCTGCCGTGACGCGCCCGGACCAGCCGTTGGGGACGAAAGCCCTTTGCGGGGAATTCCCCGAACCGGTCTGATGTCGCGTGTCAACGGGCGTTCGTGTGCCGCACGGGATTATCACAGCGCCCGTCAGTCGAGCAGGAAAAAGCGCGAATATATCTGCCAGATCTGCAGTGCTATGGCGAGGATACCGAATGTGATGTGGTAAAAACGCTGCCGCACAAACATGCCGGTCAGGGCCAGCCCCGCCAAGATCAATTGCCGGACCGGATACATCGACCCCATCGATTGAAAATGATCCGCACCTTTTATCGCGCTATCGGCCATGTCGACCAGAAAAAGTGCGGCCAAAAGCCCATAGAACCAGCGGGCGCGGGAATTGAAGTAATCCTCAAAACCGGAATACTCTCCCATCTGGTCCGGAAACAACAGCGATGAGATAAAGAAGATCAGGGCGGCGTATGAAATGACGAAGGCGTATTCGGGGTATGCCCACTTTGTGATCGTCGAAAGTCCGAACTGAAACCACCAGAAATGGGTCACGAACACAAGCATGAACACGGCCCAGATGAAATGGGCGGGATAGATCGGCATCTTGCCGGGATGCTGCACGAAGCGGGAAAAGCCGTTCAATATCCGCGTCACGCTAAGCCCGGTTACCAGCCCGATCACGATCCGGACGTGGCCAAAGCCCTGAATGTCGCCCGCCGAAAAGTCGATTGCCATTACCAGCGGTCCCCGAAATACTGCCTGCGCAGTTCATCTACTATGCCAGCCTCTTTCAAGCCAAGAAGCGCGATTGTGATGGGTTTTCGCAGATCGCCATCCAGCGGCATGGCAAAGCCGTATTTGTCCGGCTCAAATATCTCACCCACCACCGACAGGTTCTGTTCCGGGTGAATATGGGCGTAATACTCCAGCACCGGCGCATCGGCGATCACCGCATCGACGCGCCCGGCTTTCAAAGCTGCAACCGCCTCGTCGATGCCGTGATAGGATCGGCTGTGCAGACCGAAGGTTTCTGCAAAATCCTCCGACACACTGCCAGCGAAGACGCCGATGGTTTTACCCGGCAGGTCGGCAGGCCCGTTGATTGATCCGGTAATCGCCAGCGTCGTCATCACACTGGTAACCGACGATGTGATATAGGCGAGAACCCCGATACCACAAACCAACCAGATCGCAGCCCAAAGCCGACCAACCCAACCGAACAGATTGCTGCGTGAAGGCGGCCGCCCCGATGTGGCCACCGACATCACGGTATAAAGCCCCTCTGCCAAACCATCGCGCCATCGTTTCGGGTATTTCGGGTCGAAATGACGGTCGAACAGCGTAATCCCGATGGTTGCGGCCAAGACGATCAGCAGCATCCAGCCATAGGTCCGCAAATGCCCCGCCGACGACAACCCTTGCCAAACCGCACCAACGCCGTGGCTTTGCCCTTCGGCCACCATGATCCGCTGTCCGGCATCGAACCAGGGCTGCGTGAAACTGACGCTTTCGGCCCGCTTCTTGGTAATCGTCATGTTGGTAACAGCCACATCGACATCTCCACGCGCGGTTGCCGCAACGAGGTCTTTCGGGCTGTCGAAATAGGTGTAGTTGCTTTGCAGTTGCAGCGTCTCCGCCAGCTTTTCCCACAGGTCCACAGCCATTCCTGTCAAGGTGCCAGCGTCGTCGGTCATCACGAACGGCGGGCTGACGTAAAGTCCGACAGCGACATTTCTCTCTGCCTCCTGCGCAGCGAGTGCCGACGCAATGGAGAGAAAAAAGGCGACAAGCAGGAATTTCGACCCAAGGCGGTGAAAGATGTGAACATTCGACATGGGGCGATTCTAGCGATCGTCCCATCCATAGCAAGGAGATTGCGCCTTGTCATATTGCTGAGATCGCGCAATGGTTGTGCGCAAATCGGTTTCGGAGAGAGTTGCCGCACGGATATCGGCCCGGAACCCGTGAATCATTAGCGGAGTTTGCCGATGGTCCGAACCACGATAGCGACGCTTGGCCTGATGGCGCTGACCGGCTTTGGCGCGAACGCCCAGTCCGGCAACTGTGCGAATGCCGCAGATCAGGCCACGCTGAACCTTTGCGCCAATCAGGAACTTAAAACGGCGGATGCACGGTTGAACAAGACTTATCGTGCCCTGACCCGGAAGCTTGGCCCCGACAGTCTGAACCGCCTGAAGAAAGGACAGCGTGCCTGGATCGCCTACCGCGATGCCATCTGCGCGTTCGAGGCCGCACCTTCGCAGGATGGCAGTATCTATCCGATGGTGATGGCGGATTGTCTGGCAGCCGTCACCGCATCACAAACAGCCTTGCTTGAAGATCAACTGAATTGCGAAGAAGGCGATATGAGTTGCGTCAGCTACTGATCCGGTCGGCCAAACCCTGATGACTGACAGATTGCGGCAGCCCGAGGACAGGGCCGCTGCGCTCGCAGTGATCAGTATCCGTTCGGTGCGTTCGCGCAATCTTCGCGCATCGCCCCGTCGGAGCACATTTCGAGGTTTGCGGTTCCGGGATCAAAGCCGGGTATGCTTTCCGCTGTGGGTCGGTTCGGCTGATTCTTGGCCCGTTCCGCAGCTTCTCGCCGTTGGTTTTGCGCCGCAGCGCGGTCGTATTCGGCCTGTCGCTGCGCTGAAATCGACGCGAGACAGGTCGCCATCGCCCCGGTGCCATTGGCAAAGCCCTGACTGTTGCATCGCGCCATATCCTTCGCCTGCTGCTTCGCGTCAGCTTTGGCTTCCATTCGGGAGATTTCCTGACAGCCGGTGAGTGCAAGCGCTGCACAAATTATAACGAGTTGAATTTTCATCTTTTTGTTCTCTTGGCTTTGACCGTGCCGCTTCGCAAAGCGCGGTTCGAAGGTTGCAAAACATCCTGTAACGCGCGCGACGAGCTGCCGCACGCGTTACAGGAAACCGAAAGGCTCAATACCCCGCCGGGGCGTTCCGGCAATCTTCCCGCAGCGCGCCGTCGGAACACATCGACATATTCGCGGTGTCAGGGTCGTAACCTGTCTGTCCACGATAGGTCCCTTCGGTATTGCCTTCGACGCATCCGCCCAAGCCGAGGGGAAGCGCGAGCATCGCACCCATGGCAATTATCTTCATCATCATCGCTTCTCCTGCGTTGGATCGTGCAAGCATAGGTTTTGAAAAAACAGTAACACCAACCCGCCCAACATCGAAAACAGGGGATAATGGCCGAGTCGCTACAACTATAGCGATCATCTGCGGATTATGTAGCGCAAAATCTACCAGTTGAACGGATGGCGACGCCACACGATCGGCGTCGCCGGGATGCGTGATGGCTGGCAAGGCGTTCTTTGAACCCCATGCCGGATTGCAGCTTCCTGCAGGGTTCAGCCACCCAGAAAGGGCTTGGATTTCATCGTATCGGGGATGGGCAGGCCAAGCAGATCCAGAATGGTCGGGGCCAGCGACAGTTGGTCAAGCAGGCTGTCCGAGCGCGGCAGAGAGGTGCAACTGCCGAAGTAATACAGCGCGAAATCCTGCTGGTCTTCGCCCGCGCCGCCGTGATGGCCGCGCATCGACTGGCCGTGATCGGCGGTCACGATGACCTCGTATCCGGCCTTGCGCCAGCGCGCGATAAAGGGGGCAAGCTGCGCGTCGATTGCACAGACGGCGTGATCCATCTCGCCGCAGTCATGGCCGAAACGGTGCCCCATGCTATCCAGCGTGCAGGTGTGCAGCATGCCGTATTGCAGGCCGAACCGTTCGGTCAGCATCGTCAACGTCGCGAAAAGATCGGCATCGGCGGGGGTTGTCTGGTTGATCAGGTTGTAGCCGTGCATCGTGTGGAACCGGCCGTGATTGATGGTGGCGCTTTCAGGCTCAACATATTCCACAACGCGGAACGGATCGAAGGGGGAGCGGTTGAAGAATTCCGACCAGAAGGAATGGGCGACAGC
>NZ_JAKDLJ010000235.1 GCF_030452865.1 Pseudorhodobacter sp. | reverse complement strand
ATCAGAAAATGTTCGAGAGCCGTTTGTTCTTCGTGGACAAACTGATCGAAATGGTCCCGGCGGAGGGGACGGAGATTTCGGTGCGATTCAAGCTGCCGGTCGGCGGGGCCGCCTATAACTTTGGCGCGAAGTTCGGCGCGACGGCGGAACTGGCGGTGGAACTGCTGAAAACCGTGGCGGCGGCGGGGTTTGTGCCGTCGCTGACGTTCCACCCCGGCACGCAATGCACCGAAGCGGCGGCTTGGGAAACCTATATCCGCACCGCAGCCGAAATTGCGGAGGAGGCGGGCGTGACCATTGCGCGCCTGAATGTTGGCGGCGGCTTTCCCAACCACCGGCTGGAGGCGGTTTCCCCCGATCTCGACCATATCTTCGAGACGATCGACCGGGTTGCGACCGAGTCCTTCGGGGCCAATCGCCCGCTTCTGGTCTGTGAACCGGGGCGAGGCTTGTGCGGCGATGCCTATTGCGTCGCAACGCGGGTGAAGGCGCTGCGCGACGAGTCGCATATCTTTCTGAATGACGGGGTGTATGGCTCCTTGACCGAATTGCCGATGATCGGGGTGATTGACCGCACCGAGGCGATGGGCGCGGATGGCACCCCGCGCGCGGAGGAAGCCGTCGCGCGCATCGTCTTTGGCCCGACCTGCGATTCCGTCGACCGTTTGCCGGGGGAACTGATGCTGCCCGCCGATCTGGGGGAGGGCGATTATCTGCTGTTTCATGGCATGGGCGCTTATTCCACCGTGACCAACACCCGCTTCAATGGCTTTGGCGAGTTGGGCAAGGAAATCGTCTTGAACCTGCACGGCTGACGCCAAGGTAACTTTCGCTGTGAAACATTGCCCTCCGGCTGGACAAATTCCGCCGGGGGGTTAGTGTTTGCAGGTGGAAAGCGGGGGGCGGATGCAGAAATTCGGCAAGGCGCAAGGGACCGGGCGGATCGAGGATCTGCGCTTTCTGACCGGGCAAGGCCGCTATACCGATGACATCGCGCCGCGCGATGCGTTGTTCGCAGTGTTTTTGCGCGCGCCGGTCGCCCATGCCAAAATCACCCGGCTTGATGTCGCAGAGGCGGAGGCGATGCCGGGTGTCCATCTGGTCCTGACCGCCGAACGGATGGAAGCGGCGGGCGTGAAAATCGGGCTGTTGGCTGCGGCGGTGCCGTGCCGGGACGGCAGCAAAGGCGCGCAACCTGAACGCCCTGTTCTGGCGCGGGGCGTTGTGCGCCATGTCGGTGAGGCGGTGGCGATGATCGTGGCCGAGACGCCTGCCGTCGCGTTGGATGCAGCGGAGCGGATCGAGGTGGATTATTCAGATCTCGCCGTGAAACTGGATCTGGCACCGGGCGGCGTCGAAGTTCATGCTGAAGCGGCAGAAAACCGCGCCTATGACTGGGGGCTGGGGGACGGTGCGGCGGTGGAGGCGGCTCTCGCGTCATCGGCCCACCGAGTCCGCCATGAGGTTGTGCATGGCCGGGTGATCGTGAACCCGATGGAACCGCGCGCCTGCTACGCCGAATGGGATGGCAAGCGCCTGCATGTCTGCGTCAACGGGCAGGGGGTTTGGGTGCTGAAGGGGGATTTGGCGCGGATGCTGGCGCTCGATCGCGCTGACGTGCGGGTCACCACGCCGGATGTTGGCGGCGGTTTTGGGCTCAAGGGCATGACCCATCCGGAATATCCCTGCATCGCGCAGGCCGCACGGATGCTGGGCCGTCCGGTGCGCTGGATGGCGGAGCGGACGGAAAGCATGTTGGCCGACAATGGCGCGCGCGATCTTGTGGTGCAGACGGAACTGGGCTTTGACGCCGATTTCCGCATCACGGCCTACCGCGCTGATGTGACCTCCAACATGGGGGCGTATAATTCGCAATTCGCGCAACCGATCCAGTCGGTGCTGTTCTCGAAGGTTTTCACCGGATGTTATGATATCCAGACTGCATTGCTGACGGCGCAGGGAGTTTATACCCATACCACGCCGTTGGATGCCTATCGCGGTGCGGGGCGACCCGAAGCGATTCTGACCATCGAACGCGCGATGGACAATGCGGCGAGGGTGCTGGGTCTTGATCCGTTCGCATTGCGGGAACGCAATTTCATCCAGGCTTTCCCGTATCGGATGGTCAATGGCCTGACGATTGATGTTGGAGATTTCTACAATGTTCTAAATATGTTGCGGCGCGAAGCTGATGTTTCAGGCTACCCCTCGCGCAGGGCAGATTCGCGCGCGCGTGGCATGATGCGCGGCATCGGTCTTGCGACCTATATCGAATCCATTCTCGGCAGTCCGAATGAAACCGCGCATGTGGTGTATGAAGATGATGGGACCGTATCGCTGCTTGTCGGCACCCAATCGAACGGTCAGGGCCATGAGACGGTTTACACCCGCATGTTGGCGGAGCAGACCGGGATTGACGAAAGCCTGATCCGCATCGTGCAGGGTGACAGTGACCGCATCGCGGTTGGCGGCGGTACGGGTGGGTCACGTTCCGTCACGCTGCAAGGCACGGCGATTCGTGGGGTCGTGGCGGTGATGATCCCGGCTTTTGCCGAATTCCTGCAAGCGGAGCTTGGCGAAGGTGTCGCGTTTGAGGATGGGCGCTTTGGTGCGCCGGGGTCAAACCTGCGCGTAACCATGCTGGAGGCGGCGGAGCGGGCGCGAAAAGCCGGGCGCGACGATCTGCTGTCGCATCGCGAGACCATCAATCTGCCCGCCGGCTCTTTCCCCAATGGCGCGCATCTGGCGGAGGTGGAGTTGGACCCGGAAACCGGATTTGTCCGGTTGGACCGCTACAGCGTCGTCGATGATTTCGGCACGATGATCAACCCCGATCTGGTGGCGGGGCAGGTGCATGGCGGCATCGCGCAGGGTTACGGCCAAGTGGTGATGGAGGCGGCGCGCTTTGACGACCACGGCCAGTTGCAAAGCGCGAGCTTCATGGATTACGCCATGCCGCGCGCTGCCGATTTTCCGATGATCCGTTTTGCCACGGCCCCGACGCCTTCAACGACCAATCCTTTGGGCATGAAAGGCTGTGGCGAGGCGGGCACCGTCGGCTCGCTCGGTGCGGTGGCGAATGCCGTTGTCGATGCGCTGGCGCAATGTGGGGCCGCCCCCGTTGACATGCCCTTTACGCCCGCGCGGCTATGGTCAGCGCTTCACGCGTCCGAAGGGGGGGGAAGCTGAGCATTTTTCACCGCCTTGTGTCATGGGTCCGGGGCCGCACCCCGGTTGTCACCGATGCGACCGGGGCAACCTCGCCGCATGTCGAACGGGGCGTGGTCGATCATATCCTGATCCTCGATGGCACATTGTCATCATTGGAGCCGGGGTATGAGACCAACGCCGGTTTGCTGTTCAAACTTTTGGCGGAACGCGGCCCGAATGTGCAACGTCGGCTTTATTATGAGCCGGGGGTGCAATGGGTCGATTGGGCGCAGATTGTCGATGTCGCCGAAGGGCGCGGTATCAACATGCAGATCCGCCGCGCCTATGGCTTTTTGGCCAGCCAGTATCGGCCCGGTGACCGGATATTCCTGCTCGGTTATTCGCGCGGCGCTTATGCCGCGCGTTCGCTCGCCGGGGCGATTGACCGTGTGGGCCTGCTGCGGGCGGAATTTGCGACCGAACGCAACGTCAAGCTGGCCTACCGCCATTATCAGTTGAACCCGACCAGCCCGGTGACCAAAGCCTTTTCTGAGAGTTATTGCCACAAGTCGGTAGAGATCGAGATGGTCGGCGTCTGGGATACGGTAAAGGCGCTTGGGATGCGGCTGCCGCTTTTGTGGATGTTGACCGAACAGGAACACGCTTTCCACGACGCCACGCTGGGTCGCAGCATCCGGAACGGGTTCCACGCGCTGGCGCTGAATGAAACGCGGGTCGTGTTCAACCCGGTGCTTTGGCACACCGAACCGCAGACGCAAAGCAAGGTGGAACAAGTCTGGTTTCGCGGCGCCCATGCCGATATCGGCGGGCAGTTGGGCAATTTTCAGGTCGCACGGCCGTTGTCGAATATCCCCTTGGTCTGGATGCTGGAAAAGCTGGCAAGTTGCGGCATTGATCTGCCGCCAGCATGGCGGGAGCGTTATCCCTGCGACCCCGATGCGCCGATGGTGGGGACGTGGCGCGGATTTGGCGCGGTGTTTTTGTACCGGCGGCGGCGCAAGGTGGGGCGCGACCCGTCGGAGCGTATTCATCCGACGGCGCTTGACCAGCGCGCGCGCTGGGGTCGGCAGCCAGAGATTGTGGCGGAACCGGTACGCGAAGAGATCAGATTGACGCCACCGGAATGAAGCGCGCGTCGATTTTCGTTTCGTTTTCGGCCGGGTGGTAGCAGCCACAGTCGCAACGAAAAGAGGAAACGGCGGCCCGATGGACCGCCGTTCGGGGCAACGCGCAAGGCCGGGGTCTTACCGCTTTTCGACCGGAACGTAGTCCCTTTGCTTTTCGCCGATGTAAAGCTGACGCGGGCGGCCGATTTTCTGCGCGGTATCGCCGATCATCTCTTTCCACTGCGAAATCCAACCGACGGTGCGCGACAGCGCAAAGATCGGGGTAAACATCGCGGTCGGGAACCCCATCGCATCCAGAATGATGCCGGAATAGAAATCGACATTGGGATAGAGCTTTTTGGAGATGAAATACTCATCCTCCAGCGCAATCCGCTCCAGCTCCTTGGCGACTTGCAGCGTCGGGTTGTTGTGGATGCCCATCAGGTCCAGCACCTCATCAGCGCTTTCCTTCATCACCTTGGCGCGCGGGTCGAAGTTCTTGTATACGCGGTGGCCAAAGCCCATCAGACGGAACGGATCATCCTTGTCCTTGGCGCGGGCGATATATTCGGGGATACGGTCAACCGTGCCGATCTCGCGCAGCATTTCCAGCGCGGCCTGATTGGCCCCACCATGCGCCGGACCCCAGAGGCAGGCAATCCCGGCGGCAATACAGGCAAACGGGTTCGCACCCGACGATCCGGCAAGCCGCACGGTAGAGGTGGAGGCGTTTTGTTCGTGGTCGGCATGCAGCATCATGATCCGGTCCATCGCTTTGGCGAGGATCGGGTCGGGATGATATTCCGCGCTTGGCACCGCAAAGCACATATGCAGGAAGTTCGAGGCGTAATCCAATGTATTCTTGGGATAAACGAAAGGTTGACCGATGGAGTACTTGAAGGCCATCGCAGCGATTGTCGGTAGTTTCGCAATCATGCGGATGGCAGAGACTTCGCGGTGCCATTCATCCGAAATATCAAGGCTGTCGTGATAGAAAGCCGACATTGCGCCCACGACACCGACCATCGTTGCCATCGGGTGGCTGTCACGCCGGAACCCCCGGAAAAACATGTGCATCTGTTCATGCACCATGGTGTGTTTGGTCACGCGATCTTCGAAATCCTGCAACTGGGGCGTGTCAGGCAATTCGCCGTAAAGCAGCAGGTAGCAGACTTCGAGGAAATGCGATTCCTTGGCCAGTTGTTCGATCGGGTAGCCCCGATACAGCAGTTCGCCCTTGTCGCCATCAATGAAGGTGATCGCACTTTCGCAGGCCGCGGTGGATGTGAAGCCGGGATCATAGGTGAAAATATCGGCCTGCGCGTAGAGTTTGCCGATATCGACGACATCCGGCCCAAGCGTCGGGGATCGCATCGGAAGATCAAAGGATTTTCCGCCAAAGGTCAGTTTTGCCGTACCCGTCGTTTCTGCCATGTTC
>NZ_JAKDLJ010000234.1 GCF_030452865.1 Pseudorhodobacter sp. | reverse complement strand
CTTGCCAACGTAGTCCTGCACCAACCCATTCAACACATCGTCGGGCAGGATTTGTACCCCAATGGTTTGGTCCTCACCCAGATAGGGCTTTGTCATCCAAGCCGTCCGCCCGCCAGCGGAGCCGTCAAGGAATATCTTGACCGCGCCAACCCGCAACATGTCGTCACCGACACCAGAGATCAGACCCGCGTTAAAGCAATCCTGCACAATGGATTTGCCCGGATCACCAAGCAGAACCTGCCAGACCCGCACCGGCAAACGCCCATCGCGTTTGGCAAGGTGATAGGCTTGGATCTCACTGAAACCGGCCACCATGCCGACAGCAGCATCCATACAAGAGGTGATGCCTTGTGACAGCAGGTAGTTGCCCGCCCGTTCTGCCGCCTCGATCAACTGTTCCACATTCGGGGTCGGAGCGGCACCGCGCAGCATGCTTTGGGCGTTTTCCGCAAAAAGCCCGGTCAGGCGACCATTGACCTTTTTGATTATACCGCCCGAAGGCACCGGTGTATTCTCATCGACCCCGGCCATTTGCAACGCCAGCGAGTTGCCGACCGAGACGTGACCACAAGCGCGGATCAGAACGACAGGATGTTTCGGTGCGGCAGCGTCCAATTCACTGCGGTCGGGGTGACGACCGGTATCCAGCTTGACTTGATCATATCCGCGCGCCATGACCCAGCCGCCTTCGGGCGTTTCAGCCGCGCGCTTGCGAATCCGATCTTGCAGCGCCTTCAGCGTTGGCGCGGCCTCGGGGCTTGCGTCGACCCATTGCATCGAAATCCCCAGCGGCATCAGATGCAGATGGTTGTCGTTCAATCCGGGGGTGGCAAATTGGCCCTGCAAATCGACGGTCTTCGTATCTTTTCCGCGCAAAACAAGGATTTCCGCGTCGCTTCCGGTTGCGAGGATACGTCCTTGCCAGATCGCAACGGCAGTACAGATCCCATCGTCAAAACCGCGCCAGATCACACCGTTATGCAGGATGAGATCCGCTTTGCAGGCAGTATGCGACATGGATCTGCTCCCCTGAGATGTCCCGATTCGTGGGGATACTTGCGCAGACGGTTTGAAAAATCAAAGGAAAAAGCGGATTTGATCACATCCTTTTGCCGTAGGGTAAGGCAGCGCTGCCCCAGGCGGTAGCCTGATGACGATCCGAAGATCGGAGAGGGCAACGGGTTCGGTCGCCACCTTCAGACAAACCTTTGATACCATTTCACCATTTGCATGACAACCGCAGGCGGCGGCGTTTGGCTGCTGCCGGCTGTGATGATCTGGTGGAACAATTCATACTCCGGTGCGGAGTGCATCAACGCCTGGAATTTTGCTTTGTGCCAATCAACCGACGCCTCGTGCAACGGTTGCACGTCAGGGATCGCGCGCAGCGCGACCAGCGCCTGCAAAGTCGCGGCGCGCATGTGGAAAATCGAGGTATTGGCAACGGTGTTGAAGTTCCGCTCCACCCAATAGGACAGATCAATCGGTTTTGTGATGCGATTGGGCAGCCCGCGCGCGCGCTTGACCAGAAAACTCTCGGCGGAGTGGAGCGAGTAGTGATTGCATTCCACCAAAGCGCGGCCATTGGGCAAGCCGAACAGCGACAGCCGATTGGGATTGGCGTTGAATATGTCCGGCATCACTTGGCCGGAGCCGTCGACCCAAACCGGGTTTTCGGTCTTGTCCGGGTTCTTTTGTCGCGGACGGTGAACGCCGAATTGATTGAATGGGCCATCAAGCCGGAAAATGGATTTGAAGAACGTCGCGGCAATCGGGTAATTCGCGGCTTCCGTCATTGACGCGGTGAATTGCTCGGTCACGGGCAGGTCTTCGAACCAGACCCGGTTGTTGCTGCCGAACAGACGCCACGGCAAAAGCATGCCTTGGGTGTTTGCCGGAACCGCCGCGAACAGATCGTCAAACCTGCCGTTTCCGGCGTGGATGTTGACGAACTCATCGACATCACAGACCAGCGCCCAATCGCAAGCCTTGCGCAGCGGGTGTTTCCACGCCGCTCGCAGGGCGGTCCATTGCGGGCGTTCCCCTTCAGTCAGGATTTGCGGAACATGGGTGATGACGCCCGCTGCATCCAGCAGCGCAAGGATTTGATCGGTGCCATCTTCGCAATCATTGGAATAGATCAGGAAATCCGTGACCCCGGCACCGCGCAGATGCGCGATCCATTCCAGCAAAAACGGGCCTTCATTGCGAACCGAGGTGACACAGAGAATACGCATCGGTGAAGTATATTCAGGAAGCTGCCGCAGTGCCATGACAGAATGGTGCCGACGACATATCTGCTTTAACGCGCACTATATGCGCGCAGAAACATCGCGACGGCACTGTCGCAGCCAAGGCGCAACCGGCCCTCATCCGGCGGGTCGGTGATCTTGCCGAACAGGCGCGGACGCCATAAACCAGCGGTGGCCAGTTCGATCAACTGGTAGGTGGCAAGGGCAATATCGGGAATCGTCAGGCTCCCCTCCGTAACTTCCGCTTCAAGAAATCCGGCCAGCACCTTTTGCGCCCGCGCAGCGCCCCCCTCATAGAAGCGGTCCGAAAGCTCCGGCATCCGCTCTGCCATGCTGATCACAGTACGTTGCGCGCGGATCACCTCATCCGAGCACAGGATGCGGGACAGGGCATAGCTGAAATCGCGCAGCTTCTGGGCACAAGGCCCGTCACCGCGCAACGTGCCTTCCAACCCCATGATCAGCTTGTCGCCCTTGATCGCGACCAGGCGCTCAAACAGGTCTTCCTTGCTGGTGAAATAGACGTAGAGCGTACTTTTAGAGACACCCGCTGCGCGGCAAATGTCATTCATACTGGCGGCATCGAAGCCGCTTTCCAGAAAAACCTGGGCCGCGCCTTGCAAAATTGCCTCGCGCTTGGCCGGGTCTTCGCCAGCCGAACGGCGGCGCGGGGTGGTGGGGTCAGGCGATGTCACATTCATTTCAACCTCAATTCGAACTGATCGGTTCGATTCAGTCTTGAAATGGTCCTTATTGCGCTATATGTCAACCATCGAACCGGGTGGTTCGATGTAATTCGACGTTTGCCCGGCTGAACATTTGAAACCGGAAATGATCTGATGTCACGCCACGAACGGTCCCCAAATATGGTCGAAGCCAGCGAGATCACCGCCGAGGCGGCGCCGGTAGGGGAACCTGCAATCCCTGCCGCCCCGGTCAAACGGGGCAAGAAGAAGCTGGTTCTTGTCGGGATCGTCCTGATTGCGCTTGTTGCCGCCGGGTTCTACGGCAAGGAATATTGGGAAACCGGACGCTTCATGGTGGAAACCGATGATGCCTATGTCGCTGCCGATATCACCCTCATCAGCAGCCGCGTGCAAGGTTATGTTGCCGAAGCGCCGGTAGGCCAGAATGCCGCCGTGAAAGCCGGGGACGTGCTGTTGCGGCTGGACGACGGCGACTACCGGATCGCGCTGGATGTGGCGAAGGGCAGGGTGGATACGGCGGGCAAAACCCTGCTCCGTATCGACGCCCAGACCAAGGCGGCGGAGGCAGGCGTCGCGCAGGCCAGTGCAATGCAGGATATGGCACAGGCGCAACTGCGCGCGGCCAAAACCAATTCCGGCCGGGTCTCACAGCTCGCGAATGGCAATATCGTCGCGCAGGCGCAGCTTGATAAAGCGGTAGAGGCGTTGGACACCGCGACCGCTTCGGTCGCCAGCGCCGATGCGGCTGTGGCCAACGCGCAAGCGCAGGTCGGCGTCTTGCACGCGCAACGGGCAGAGGCGGAAGGCACACGGCATGAGTTGGAACTGGCTGCAAAACAGGCGCAACGCAATCTTGATCTGACGGTCTTGCATGCGCCCGCCGATGGCACCTTGGGCAGCTTTTCACTGGAAACCGGTGATCTGGTCACACCCGGCGCGCGTCTTGGGGCGCTGGTGCCGTTGAAATCGCTTTATATCGACGCGAATTTCAAGGAAACCCAGATGGCAGGGATATCGCAAGGGGCGACCGTACACATCCGGTTTGACAGCATCCCGGACACGGCCTTCGAAGGTCGGGTCGCCTCCATCGCGCCGGCAACCGGGTCGGTGTTCTCGCTGATCCCGGCGGAGAATGCGACGGGCAACTTCACCAAAGTTGTCCAGCGTGTTCCGGTCCGCATCGACATCCCGCAAGCCGCGATTGACAGCGGCTTGCTGCGCGCGGGCCTTTCCGCCGTGGTCGAGGTTGACAACCGCACCGGTGCTGCCGCGGGCAAGGCCAAGTAGGCCGATGCCGGTCGCTGCCACACATGCGGAGCCGGAACTGACCCCGCGCCGGATTGCCGGGTTCATGGTCATGGTCTTTGGCATGTTCATGGCGATCTTGGACATTCAGATCGTCTCCGCCTCGTTGCCCGATATTCAGGCCGGGCTTGGTGCGAGCATTGACGAGATAAGCTGGGTCCAGACCGCCTATCTGATTGCCGAAGTCATCATGATCCCGCTGTCGGGCTTTCTGGCGCGGGTAATGTCGACGCGCATCCTGTTCACGATTGCCGCTGCCGGGTTCACCGCATCCAGTTTCATGTGTGCAACCTCCGGCTCCATGTCCGAGATGATCATCTGGCGCGCGCTTCAGGGGTTTCTGGGCGGTGGCATGATCCCGTCGGTTTTTGCGGCGGCTTTTACGATCTTCCCGCCGTCGAAACGCAACATCGTCTCTCCCATCATCGGGTTGATCGCCACAATGGCACCGACTGTCGGGCCGACCATCGGCGGCTATCTCAGCCATACGATGTCCTGGCATTGGCTGTTTCTGGTCAATGTCATTCCCGGCATCGGCGTGACATTCGGTGCGTGGATGCTGATCGACTTCGACCGCCCGAACTGGAAGCTGTTTGACCATTTCGATTGGTGGGGTCTGGCCGCCCTTGCCGCGTTTTTGGGTTCAATGGAATATGTGTTGGAGGAAGGACCGTCGAACGATTGGCTCAATGACAAGGTGATTGCTGCTACGGCGGTCGTCATGGTCGTCGGAGGCATCGTCACCTTCTGGCGTGCCTTCACGCGGACGGAACCGATAGTCGATTTTTCAGCGTTCAAGGACACCAATTTCGCGGTCGGCTGCGTGTTCAGCTTTACCATGGGCATCGGGCTTTATGGGCTGACTTATCTTTACCCGCTGTTTCTGGCCTATGTCCGTGGCTATGACAGCCTGATGATTGGCGAAACCGTGTTCGTCTCAGGCATCGCGATGTTTTTTTCTGCACCGCTGGCGGGGTTTCTGGCGTCAAAACTGGATTTGCGGGTGATGCTGCTGATCGGCTTTCTGCTGTTCGGGCTTTCTACCTGGATGCTGACCGGTTTGACCGCCGAGTGGGATTTCAAAGAGCTGTTCTGGCCGCAGATCCTGCGGGGCATGGCGCTGATGCTGTGTATGGTGCCGATCAACAATCTGGCGCTTGGCACTTTGCCGCATGACAAGATGAAAGGGGCATCGGGCCTTTACAACCTGATGCGGAATCTTGGTGGTGCAATCGGACTGGCATTGATCAACACAGTGCTTTCGGATCGCGGTGCATTCCACTACGCGCGCCTGTCGGAGGCGATTTCATGGACCAACGATGAGGCGATGCGCCAATTGAACATGATGGCGGGCAATCTGGCGGCGCGGGGACTTGATGGCCAAACCGGCGCGCTGATGCAGATGGCGGGGCGCGTGCGCGCGCAGGCAACCGTGATGTCCTTTGTCGATGTCTTCTTGCTGATAACCAGCCTGTTCGCC
>NZ_JAKDLJ010000233.1 GCF_030452865.1 Pseudorhodobacter sp. | reverse complement strand
GGAGAATCTGCCATGTACCCTGCCTGCCAGAGTGATCGAAAACCGGCATCCCGAAAAGGGAAGAACCTTCAAACCGGCGGCGCGGATGCGGCGAGGTGTGACGGCATGGGTGGAGCGTGAGGGGACATTGCGCGTGGGCGACAGCGTGACTGTCTACATCCCGAACCAACGCGCGTGGCGAGGCGCTTAAAATGCGAGAACCATCGTCGCCGACAGTATCATGCCAAGCCCCAAAGCCGCACTGAAGATGATCGCAACCGGGTTGATCTGCATCGCCGCCTCCGTTCCATTGTTCAACACACTAACGCCGCGACAGCATTACGGTTCCATTCGGGGCGGAGCGGGTCATGCCTTGCAGCGTTTTGTATTTTACTTGAAACAGTCGAATTGAATGAGATGCCGGCTCGACCAACGGGAAAGGCGGCGAGTTCCGATCGTGATCAAACGCAAAACCCGCCAACGACTCAGGATCTACGCGCAACGACGCGAATAATCCCCTTCGGCAACTGCCACTGGCGAATTTGGCGCGGGAAATGTCGGAAACGCCCTTTCTTGGCGCAAATGGACTGGATACACCAATCGCAATGCCCGACACGGGCAAAAACATGCAGGGAGTGGCAAGACATGGCGTTCAAGACCGATATCGAGATTGCCCGCGAGGCGAAAAAGCAGCCGATCATGCAGATCGGTGAAAAGCTGGGCATCCCGTCGGAACATCTTTTGCCCTATGGCCATGACAAGGCGAAGGTAAGCCAGGAATTCATCGCCTCCCTGGCAGGTCGCAAGAACGGCAGGCTGATCTTGGTGACGGCGATCAACCCGACGCCGGCGGGGGAGGGCAAGACCACGACAACCGTGGGGCTTGGCGATGGTTTGAACCGGATCGGCAAGAAGGCCGTGGTCTGTATTCGCGAAGCCAGTCTTGGGCCGAACTTCGGCATGAAAGGCGGCGCTGCGGGCGGCGGTTATGCGCAAATCGTGCCGATGGAGGAGATGAACCTGCATTTCACCGGCGATTTCCACGCGATCACCTCGGCGCATAACCTGCTTTCGGCGATGATCGACAACCACATCTATTGGGGCAATGAGCTGGATATCGACGCCCGCCGCATCATGTGGCGCCGCGTGATGGATATGAACGACCGCGCGCTTCGCGATGTGGTGGTCAACCTTGGCGGCGTTGCCAACGGTTTCCCGCGCCAGACCGGGTTTGACATTACTGTCGCGTCGGAAGTGATGGCGATCCTGTGCCTGTCCAATGATCTGCGGGATCTGCAAAAGCGTCTGGGCGATATTGTGGTGGCCTACCGCCGCGATAAAACCCCGGTCTATTGCCGCGACATCAAGGCTGATGGTGCGATGACCGTGCTGCTGAAAGATGCGATGCAGCCGAACCTGGTGCAGACCCTGGAGAATAACCCGGCTTTCGTGCATGGGGGGCCGTTCGCCAATATCGCGCATGGCTGCAACTCCGTCATTGCCACTCAAACCGCCTTGCGGTTGGGTGAGTTTGTGGTGACAGAGGCCGGTTTTGGGGCCGATCTTGGGGCTGAAAAGTTCATGAACATCAAGTGTCGCAAGGCGGGCCTTGCGCCGGATGCGGTGGTGCTGGTCGCCACTGTACGCGCGATGAAAATGAATGGTGGCGTCGCCAAAGCCGATCTCGGGCCGGAGAATGTGGAGGCGGTCAAGAAAGGCTGCCCGAACCTTGGCCGCCACATCGGCAACCTGAAAAGTTTTGGCGTTCCGGTGGTTGTGGCGATCAACCATTTCGTGTCGGACACTGATGCCGAAGTGCAGGCAGTGAAGGATTATGTGAAATCCCAAGGGTCCGAGGCAATTCTGTGCAAACACTGGGCGCTGGGTTCGGCGGGGATTGAGGATTTGGCGCATAAGGTTGTGCAACTCGCCGAAAGCGGGACGGCGAGCTTTGCTCCACTTTACCCCGATGAGATGCCGCTGTTCCAGAAGATAGAAACCATTGCCAAGCGGATTTACCACGCGGATGAGGTGTTGGCCGACAAGTCGATCCGGACGCAGTTGAAAAGCTGGGAGGAGGCGGGATATGGCCATTTCCCGGTGTGTATGGCGAAGACGCAATATTCCTTCAGCACCGATCCGAACCTGCGCGGCGCGCCAACCGGCCATTCCTTGCCGGTGCGGGAAGTGCGACTTAGCGCGGGGGCCGGTTTTATTGTGGTGATCTGCGGTGAGATCATGACGATGCCGGGCTTGCCGCGTGTGCCCTCGGCAGAAGTGATTGGCCTGAATGCTGCGGGTGATGTTGAGGGGCTGTCCTGAGGTGTCACGACGCGCATAGCCTGCGCGCCTTGTCACCTTGACCCTGCTTTCGGTTCGGTTCATGTCAGGTCGCAACCGAAAAGGGGAGGCCGCGATGAAGCGTCCGTCGGAGTGCGAAAACATGCAGGAGATCCGGTTGGAGATTGACCGGGTTGACCGGGCTTTGGTCCTGCTTCTGGTGGAACGCGCGGGCTATATCGACCGTGCGGCGCAGGTGAAGGGCGCATTTGGCCTGCCCGCGCGCATTGACGACCGGGTGGAGCAGGTGGTGCAGAATGTGCGCCGCTTTGCCGAGATTGAAGGGCTTGACCCGACCTTGGCCGAAAGTCTGTGGCGGCAGGTGATCGACTGGTCGATTGCCCGCGAGGAAGTGACTTTGGGTGCAGATTGAAGGCGGTGCGGGCATCGCTGACATAGGAGAGGAATGACGATGGGCGCTGTGATCATTGACGGCAAGGCTTTCGCGGCCAAGGTGCGCGGCGAGGTTGCGGAGCATGTCGCGCGTCTGGTGGCGGAACACGGGGTCAAGCCCGGCCTTGCTGTGGTTCTGGTCGGCGAAGACCCGGCGTCTGAGGTCTATGTGAAATCGAAAGGCAAGATGACCGTGGAGGTCGGGATGACTTCCGTGGAGCACAAGCTGCCCGCCGATACGGCTGAGCGCGACTTGCTGGCTCTGGTCGCGCGACTGAATGCCGATCCGGAAATCCACGGGATACTGGTGCAACTGCCGCTGCCGGCGCATCTGAATTCTGAACTGGTGATCAACTCCATTGATCCGGCCAAGGATGTCGATGGGTTCCACATCTCCAACGTCGGCTTGCTTGGCACCGGACAAAAAAGCATGGTGCCTTGCACACCGCTGGGTTGCCTGATGATGTTGCGCGATCATCACGGATCGCTTGCGGGGTTGAATGCGGTTGTGGTCGGGCGCAGCAATATCGTGGGCAAGCCAATGGCGCAATTGCTGCTTGGCGATAGCTGCACGGTGACGATTGCGCATAGCCGGACGAAGGATCTGGCGGCAGTCTGCCGGGGTGCGGATATTCTGGTGGCAGCGGTCGGACGGCCGGAAATGATCACCGGAGATTATGTGCGTCCCGGTGCGACGGTGATTGATGTCGGCATCAACCGGATAGAGCGTGACGGCAAGACGAAACTGGTCGGCGACGTGGAATTTGCGAGTTGCGCGGCGGTGGCGGGGGCGATTACGCCGGTGCCGGGCGGCGTCGGGCCGATGACGATTGCCTGCTTGCTGGCGAATACTCTGACGGCGGCGTGCCGCGCGAACGGACTGGCGGAACCGAAGGGGCTGACAGCCTGAAGGTTTTCGCGTGGTGTAATTTGCGGCACATAGGCAAGTGCGAAGGTCAGGCCTGCAAGACCGCTCCGTGTTGATTGCGGGAAAGCAGTTGCAGCTGCAAAGTCACTACGGCCGTGCCTTGGGCGACATATAGCACATGGGAAACGAGGGTGGTCATCAACCCCTGGCGGGGAAAGTGGGCGCGAATGCGGCGGTCAGTCATGGCTTGCAGGGTGCTGTGTTCGGGCGGAGCAACGGGATGGCGAGGCATTGTGCGCCGGTCAGAATGACGAGGGCCGGTGCGGTCAGCAAGCCCGAAAGCACCGGATCATCGCACCAGAGCCCGCCGGTATAGGTGCCGTAGGCGGGAAGGATCAGCCGCTCCCTCGATAGCAGAAAGCAGGGTCGCGCGCGGCCTTTCAGCCGTGCTTTCGGGTGGTAGTGGCCTGAAATCTCACCTGTTGCGCCGGTTTCGGCGATATGACGAAAGCGCAATGGGCCACGTTGCCACTCCGCGCGATTGCAGCCACCGAGCGTCACTGGTTCGGGATCGTGATTGCCCGCGACCCAGACCCAATCGCGGCCTGCCATCAGGCGCAAAAGCCAGAGGCGATGAACCTCCGTCATTTCCTGCGCCGCCGTCGGATCGTCGAAACTGTCGCCGAGGCAGATCACTGTTGCAGGCTGGGTCGCGGTGATATCGGCATCAAGCCGTGTCAGGGTTTCTGCGATTTCATAGGGCGGAAGCAGCGCGCCTCCGCGCCGGGCCAGGCGTTCAGATTTGCCCAGATGCAGGTCTGAGACGCAGAGCAGATGTTGCGAAGGCCAATGCAACGCACCCGAGGGGAGCGCGACGAGCGGTTGTTCTGCAAGGGAAAAGTGGTGTCCGGTCATGGGCGAACCGTGGCGCAGGACGCAATCCGCCGCAAGGGGGACGAATGCTCACCCCCATTGAGGGGGTTCACATTCGCGGCTGTCGCCGGGGTGCTTTCGGTGTTGGGTTGGTTTTCGTGACGAGACGGGCGTGAAGAAGGTATTTTTTCCAAGATGAAGATTGGGTCTTGTATCAATATGTAACGCTCAGGCCGGCTGCGGCCATGAGTTTTGCGGCTTCGTCGGCCAGCAGACGCTCCATTGCTTTGCCATCCACTGGCACACGGCCGCGTTCGAGGAACATCGGAAAGGCGAGGGGGGAAACATGGCGAAGGTGCCGGATGTCGATCCGGCTTGTTGTCGGGGTTTCGATCCGGGTCAGCATGTCCTCGATCCGCCCGAAGTCGACCATGCCGCGCATCGCCTCGGCCTGTGTGATCTGCAGCAGCAGGTGATCGGGATCAAAGCGGCGCAATGTGTCATAGAGGATATCCGAGGAGAATACCGCCTGACGACCTGATTTGCGGCGGCCTTGGTTCTGGCGTTCGATCAGCATCGCTGTGGTGGCGGCGTTTCGGAAGGTGCGTTTCATCACCGCGTTGCCACCGAGCCAGTTTTCCAGGCCTTCGCGCAGGTTTTCTGGCGACAGGAGTGTCAGGGGGTTCAGCACCGGCTCCAGCCCCCAGATCATTGTGGCGTAATCGGTGGCGACAAAACCCAAAGGGGCCAGCCCTTCATCCTCCATCCGTTTGGTGACCAGAAGGCCGAGCGTCTGCTGGGCATTGCGGCCCGCGAAGCCGTAGATCACCAGATGTTCGCGGGACTCATGCGGGAAGGTTTCGAGCAACAACCGCCCCGGTTCGGGGAGTTGTGAGACCTCGCGCTGAATCGCGAGCCATTCGGCTGTGTGGTGAGGCAGGTTGGGCCATGCGTGTTGTTGGAAGATGCGCAGGACGCGATCGGCGAGCAGGGTGGATGTCGCGAATTTGGTGCCGTTGAACACGGCGACTTTCGGGTTGTGGCCGGGGCTGCGGGTGACCTCGACGGTCAGTTCCCTAATTGTTTCGTAGCGCACGATCTGACCACCGATCAGGAACGTATCGCCGGGGGTGAGGGTGGCGGCAAAGCTCTCCTCGACCTCGCCCAAGGGTGTGCCACCCATCCGGTTCTTCAGTCGCACCTTCAGCGTTTCGGTGTCGATGATGGTGCCGAGGTTCTGGCGGATGGTGGCAGCGGCGCGGGGGTCGCGCAACGTCCATTTGGCACCGCGCTGCATCAGGCGCTGCCACT
>NZ_JAKDLJ010000232.1 GCF_030452865.1 Pseudorhodobacter sp. | reverse complement strand
CCCCACAAATTCATTTCCTGTTTCTCCACGGCTTGGAAAACCGCCCCCGGTGTCCATGGGCCCCCCGGCCAAGGGGGGCAGGATGCCCCAGCTGCCGCGTGGATCGCTCACGCCCTTGCCTATCGTGCCGCCGCAGCCGATATATAAAGCATGAGTCTGCCACCCGGTTTCCTTGATGAATTGCGTACGCGCATTTCCTTGTCCCAAGTCGTTGGGCGCAAGGTGGTCTGGGATATGCGCAAATCCAACCAGGGCAAAGGCGATATGTGGGCGCCGTGCCCCTTCCATCAGGAAAAATCCGCCAGCTTCCATGTTGATGATCGCAAAGGGTTTTACTACTGTTTCGGATGTCACGCCAAAGGCGACGCGCTGACCTTCATCAAGGATACCGAAAACCTCGGCTTCATGGAGGCTGTAGAACTGCTGGCGCGCGAGGCGGGGATGCCGATGCCCGCGCGCGATCCGCAGGCCGCTCAAAAAGCCGACCGCCGGAGCCAGTTGGCTGAGGTGATGGAAGAAGCGGTAAAATTTTGCCGCTTGCAGTTGAAAACTGCCGCCGGGCAAGTGGCGCGTGACTATCTGGAAAGGCGTGGGCTAAAGGTTGACGCGCAAGAGCGCTGGGATATCGGCTGGTCACCCGAGGGTCGGGAAGCGGTGTTCTCCGCGATGAAGGCCAAGGGCTTCGCACCAGAGTTGGTCATTGCGAGTGGCGTTTGTGCGAAATCGGATCACAATGACGCCCCCTATGACCGTTTTCGCGCGCGGATTATTTTCCCGATCCGTGACGCGCGGGGGCGTGCGATCAGCCTTGGCGGGCGCAGCCTTGATCCCAACGCGCGGGCGAAATACCTCAACGGGCCGGAAACCGAACTTTTCGACAAGGGCCGCAACCTGTTCAACCTTGGCCGGGCGCGGGAAGCGGCGGGCAAAGGCGCGCCTCTGGTGGTGGCCGAAGGCTATATGGACGTGATTGCGCTCTCCGAGGCCGGTTTCACGGCCACAGTCGCCCCACTGGGAACGGCGGTGACTGAAGAACAACTGCGCCTGATGTGGCGGGTATCGCCGGAACCGATCATCGCCCTGGATGGTGACACCGCGGGTCTGCGCGCGGCCCTGCGGGTGATTGATTTGGCCCTGCCGCTGCTGGAGGCGGGGCAGGGGGTGCGCTTTGCCGTGCTGCCACCCGGACTTGATCCTGATGACCTGCTGAAAACCCAAGGCAAGGGTGCGATGCAGGCGGTGCTGGATTCCGCGCAACCGATGGTCAACCTGCTGTGGCAACGCGAAACCGAAGGCCGTAATTTTGACAGCCCGGAACGCAAAGCGGCTTTGGACAAGATCCTTCGCACAGCGTTGATGCGGATCACCGATACCTCCATCCGCCATCACTACGGGGAGGAAATCAAACGGCTCCGCGCCGGTTTGTTTGGGCAATCGCACAAATTCCTTTCGCGGAAGGAATGGGTTCCGGGCCAGCGTAGCAAGGGGAAACCGTGGCTGCCCGAACCGCGCGCGACGACGGTGACCAAAACCTCCGCCCTGGCGCTGGGTCTGAATGATGAACGCCTGATCGAACAAGTCATTCTTGCCACCCTGATTACCCATCCCCGCCTGATCGCCAAAGCGGAAGGCGTGCTCGACCGGCTGGATTTCACCGACCCGGAGGAGGACCGCCTCCGCCGCAGCTTGCTGCGCCTTGGCCATGACATCGCGTCCGAAGCCCCACCCGAATCCCTGCGCGAAAAACTGGACGCGGAGCACCGTGCGCTGCTTGAAACTCTTCTTCACCAAAACCATGTGATGTCTGCACCACCGATCCTGAAAGCCGATGATACGGATTTCGCCGAAGTCTGCCTGGGCGATATGTTGCGCAAACTACGGTCTTCGCGCGGCGGGCGGCGCGAAGTGGATGACGCGGTAGAAGATCTGGACGGCCTGGCGGATGAAGGGCTGACCTGGCGTCTGGCGCAGGCGAATGAGGCGCGCTTCAAAGCCGCCAAGGGGCCGCAGACCGCCAAGGGTGAAGGCTTTGTTGCCGACAACGGGGTGGAGATGGATCGGGATGAATTGGAGGAAGCCAGAAACCTGTGGGACCGCATTGATTTTGGCCGAAATGGCCGTCCAAAGGGATGAGGTAACCTCAACGCACGAGCAAAAGAAGGAAATCAATGCCCAACCCTTTCAACTTCCCTTCAAAAGCTGATAAACGGGCAAATCATCGGAAAAACCGGGCGAAAGCCTTTCCCTGCCGGTGATTCGCGCTAATGATTCGTACAACCGACCGAGTGATTCGGTTCCAACAGACCAAACACTCGGCCCAAGGAGCATCCATGGCAGCCAAAGATACCGACGACAGCAAGCAAAACGATTCCGAGGCAGACACCTCGCTGGATATGAGCCAGGCTGCCATCAAGAAGATGATCGCGGATGCGCGCGAACGTGGATACATCACCTATGACCAGTTGAACGCGGTTTTGCCGCCGGAGCAGGTGTCGTCGGATCAGATCGAAGATGTTATGTCGATGCTGTCGGAAATGGGCATTCAGGTTACCGAAGAAGAGGAGATGGAAGAAAGCTCCTCCGCTGGCGAATTGGTGGAAACCAATGCCGGGTCGCGTGAGGTGGCGCTGTCAGGTGCCGCGAGTGAGACGCTGGACCGGACGGATGACCCGGTGCGGATGTATCTGCGCGAAATGGGCTCCGTCGAACTGCTGAGCCGTGAAGGTGAGATCGCGATTGCCAAGCGGATCGAGGCTGGGCGCAACACGATGATCCTGGGCCTTTGCGAAAGCCCGCTGACATTTCAGGCCATCACCATCTGGCGCGACGAACTTTTGTCCGAAGACATTCTGCTTCGGGATGTGATCGACCTTGAAACCACCTTTGGCCGTGGCATGGACGGTGAAGGCGAAGGCGACGAGGAACTGGTCGGCCAAGGTTTGGCTGGCGGCGGCGAAGCCTCTCCCAAACGTGACAGCAATGCCTCCGGGCCGGAACTTGACGCGGACGGCAACCCGTTGTCGCGTAACGATAGTGACGACGACGATGAGGATGACGAAGCCTCCAACATGTCGCTGGCGGCGATGGAAGCGGCGTTGAAGCCGCGCGTGCTGGAAACATTGGAAGTCATCGCGCATGACTATGCCGAACTTGCTGAAATGCAGGATCTGCGCATGTCTGCAACGATGAACAAGAAGGATCGTTTCACCAGCAACGAGGAAGACGCCTATCAAAAATTGCGGTCCGAGATAGTGTTGCTGGTCAATGAGTTGCACCTGCACAACAACCGGATCGAGGCACTGATCGACCAGCTTTACGGCATCAACCGCCGCATTATGGCGATCAATTCCGGCATGGTGAAACTGGCCGACCAGGCCCGCATCAACCGCCGCGAGTTTATCGAAGAATACCAAGGCTATGAACTGGACCCGACTTGGTGCGACCGCATGGCCGCCAAGGAGGGGCGCGGCTGGCAAGCGCTGATGGACAAAAGCCGCGAGAAGGTAGAAGAACTGCGCGAGGAAATGGCGCAGGTCGGCTCCTACGTCGGCGTTGATATTTCCGAATTCCGCCGCATCGTAAATCAGGTGCAGAAGGGCGAGAAAGAGGCGCGGCAGGCCAAGAAGGAAATGGTCGAAGCGAACCTTCGCCTTGTGATCTCCATTGCCAAGAAGTACACCAACCGCGGCTTGCAATTCCTTGATCTTATTCAGGAAGGCAACATCGGTTTGATGAAGGCCGTGGATAAATTCGAATACCGTCGCGGCTATAAGTTCAGCACTTATGCAACATGGTGGATCCGTCAGGCGATTACCCGCTCCATCGCGGACCAAGCCCGCACCATCCGAATTCCGGTGCATATGATCGAGACGATCAACAAACTGGTCCGCACTGGCCGCCAGATGCTGCACGAAATTGGCCGTGAGCCGACGCCGGAAGAATTGGCGGAAAAGCTGCAAATGCCGCTGGAAAAAGTGCGTAAGGTGATGAAAATTGCCAAGGAGCCGATCTCGCTGGAAACGCCGATTGGCGATGAGGAAGACAGCCAGCTTGGCGATTTCATCGAAGACAAGAACGCGGTGCTGCCGTTGGATTCTGCGATTCAGGAAAACCTGAAAGAAACCACGACGCGGGTTCTGGCATCCCTGACACCGCGCGAGGAGCGGGTTTTGCGGATGCGCTTTGGCATCGGCATGAACACCGATCACACACTGGAAGAGGTGGGGCAGCAGTTCTCCGTTACCCGCGAACGTATTCGTCAGATCGAAGCAAAGGCGCTGCGGAAGTTGAAACATCCGAGCAGGTCGCGGAAATTACGGTCGTTCTTGGATCAATAAGGAAAGCGCCCCTTGGGCGCGTTTCGTCTATCCTGCGTGGAGGGGTGCCAATTCGCGGCCTCTTCAAACCTCCCGCCCTGCCGCCCTGCGACGCCACTTTCGCACCGCAAATACCGTCAGAACCAGCACGATTGCAACTGGGATCCCTATCACCAGATATTCCGGAACGCCGAAGCCTTGGAGCAAGCGCGCAATCAATTCTCCCGCCTGATGGCCGATGTGCACCAGAATGAGTGACCACAAAAACGCGGCGATTCCGGTCAGCACCGCGTAGCGTAGCGGCGTGATCTCGGTCGCGGTGGCAAGCGCAACCGGGCCAGCAGTCCGCACCCCCGGCATGAAGCGGATCGCAAGCGCCAAAAGCATCGGGTAAGCGACAAACAGATTGAAAAACCGCCACTTCCGGGCGGCCTCGACCGCGCGTTTGGTGCGGTCCCGTTCGCGAAAGCGGCGGGCGAGATGATAGATCAGCAGGTCGGAAAACCAGCCCCCGGCCATACCCGCAATCACCACAGGCCACAGTGGCAACAACTCGCGCTGTACCAACACGCCCGCGGTAACGACGGCTGCGTCACCTTCGACCGCGGCGGTGCCAAAAACCGCCAAAAGGCCGAACTGCGCAATCAGGGATGTGGGGTCAAACATGGGGCATACCTCCGCCGCCCCTCTCACATAAGCAAACCACACGGCGCTGCAAGCCTCATTGTTGCGATGCTTGTGCGACAGGGCCGATATTTGCCACATCGCGGCGGCTTGCGATACCCGGGCACAGGAAATCCGGCGCCGATCCAGGATTGTAAGGTGAATTCCTCCCCATCCCGTTGTAGGCTTATGGGTGTTTCCCCAAAGGACGAGCAGCATGAAAGCCCGATTGATTGCGACTATTTTATTGTTTTTGCTGTCCCTTCCGGCAAACGCCTTTTCGGCGCGAAACGGCATGACGGTGCTGGGGCGCGATGGGACCGACTTCACCGTCGCTTTCGATTCGGTGCCGCGTGAGACCGATTATCTTTGTGCGGCGGGGGATTTTCTGATCGCTGCACTTGGTTTGCCGAGCAAGACGAGATTCTATCGCGCGTCACCGCCACCGCGCAAGCAAGGTCAAGGCATCAGCTTTACGACCGACCCGGCGCGCAAGGTGAAGATGGGTTTATTCACATCCTTTGGCAACGGGGCGCAGGATGGCGGAATCTCCGCAGGGGCAGCGACGGGTAGTTATTGCGAGTTTTTAATGTGGTTACCGTTCGAGTGAACGCGGTTTGGCGCTTTAACCAAGGATCACGCGGTCCATGGCGATATCATGCGGCAGCGGAAAGATTGACGGCAGCGCCTGAGTGGCAAAGCCGATACCGACGACTCTCGTGCTATGGCCCGCCGCCCGCAGACCCGCCAAAGTCCGGTCATAGAAACCGCCGCCATAGCCAAGCCGGTAGTTTTCAGGGTCGACCCCGACGACCGGCGAAA
>NZ_JAKDLJ010000231.1 GCF_030452865.1 Pseudorhodobacter sp. | reverse complement strand
GATGATCGCGTTGCGGGGTTGGCGGCGGGCGCAGATGACTATCTGACCAAGCCGTTCCACATTTCCGAACTTCTGGCGCGGATCGTGGCGTTGACCCGCCGACGCAGTGGGGTCGCGGAAGTGACGGCGCTTGACGTGCACGATCTGCACCTCGATCTGCTGGCGCGCATTGCCAAGCGTCAGGGCAAGGTGATCGAATTGCAATCAAAGGAATTCGCCTTGCTTGAAATCCTGATGCGCAATGCCGGACGCGTTGTGACCCGTACCATGTTGCTCGAACAGGTATGGGATTTCAACTTTGAGCCAAACAGCACCGTTGTCGAAACCCATGTCAGCCGATTGCGCGCCAAAATCGACAAGCCTTTCGAACTGCAACTGATCCATACCGTTCGCAATTTCGGGTATACGATCCATGGACCGCGCTAACATCATCGCAGGATCAGCCTTCCGCACTGCCGTTTATGCGACGTTTGCGGTGGCTGTAACGCTGGCTGTCACCGCCATTGCATCCTTCTTCTTCGTCCAGAAAACTCTTGAAAAAGAGGTGCAGCGGCAAATCCTGACTGAACAGGTCATGTTGCGCGAAATTTACGAAAGGGGTGGTGAGGCGGCGTTGATCCGCACGATTTCGGAAATCAACAACCCTGTTGCATTGTCACAGCGCGCGATTGGCGTTTTCGGCACCGATGGGCTGAAACTTGCGGGAAACATTGAAAACATACCCGATTTCCGTACGTTTGAGCGCACGGAATTGACGGTCAATGGCAAAGGCAATCCACCGCTGCCCTATTATGTCCATACCGTGTTGTTCGATCATATCGTCGTTGTCATCGGGCATGACCTTGCATTGATTACCATTGCCGAACGGCACCTGATGCTTGCCCTCTTCGCGTCGGGGCTTTTTGCGGGTTCGGTGATACTGTTGATCGGATATACCGCAAGCCACAAAAGCCTGCGAAAACTCAATGATCTGGAATCTACGCTTGACCACGTTTCCCAGGGGGACACCGATATTCGTGTGCCGATGTCAGGGGAAAGCGACCAGATTGACCGGATTTCGAAGCGCGTCAACAGCCATCTGGACCGGCTGTCGGGTTTGATCGTCACGACAAAAGCGACGGCGACAGCAATTGCGCATGACCTGAAGACACCACTTTCCAGGGCGCAACTCTCATTGCAATCAGCGATGGCCCTGCTGGAAAAGGGTCAGGACCCCCAAAATGCCGTTGAAAATGTTGAGGCGGAACTGGATCGGCTGAACGGGATTTTTGACACCATTCTACGCATATCGCGCATCGAAACCGCAGCCAAAGACGCGGAATTCGTCGAATTTCCACTGCTGCCGATACTGGTGGATCTGGCGGAAAGTTTTGGGCCGATTGCGGAAGCCCGTGGTCAAAGCGTGATCTTTTCACCACCGGCAGGGTCGATACCGCCGGTCTTTGGCGATGCGCGCATGATCAAGCAGATGATCGTGAATTTGATCCAGAACGCGATCAACCACGGCCCTGCGGGTAACGAGATTTGCATTGCGTTGCAACAAGATGGCCCGAACCCCATCGTTGTGATAGCAGACCATGGCCCCGGCGTACCGGCGGAAGAACGCCGCAAGGTGTTTGAACCGTTTTATCGGCTCGACGGCAGCCGCAGCGGTGCGGGAAGCGGTCTTGGCCTCGCGTTGGTCAAGGTGATCGCCGAACGGCATGATATCGAGATCACGCTGACGGACAATGCGCCGGGGTTGAAGGTTACGCTCACCTTCCCTGCCGTTGCTTGACCTGTCCGCGGGGATGGATTGACGGCGGCGTATCCAGCCGGACCGACCGCTAACCTGTCAAAAATGTAAACTTTCCAAAAAGCCCCAGAAAACTCGTCCCCCCAGATTGTGTTCATCGAAATACAGTCCGGAAAGGATGAGTCCCATGAAAACCTCAAACAAATTCGTCGTGGCAGCCGTAGCTGGCCTGTTGGCAACAACATCGCTTGGCTCCGTTGCCGCTTTTGCCACCACGCCCGACGCAGCCACCACGCAACAAGCACCCTATGCTACCCAGAAGGAGTTGCTGAAAACTGCGGATCAGGCGCTTGTGACGCTGAAATCGGTTCACTCCGCGCGGGTTGCGCTGATGGACAACGAGATTGATGTCGGAGCCGCGAAAGTCGCCGATGCAAAAGATGCGCTGACGCAGGGCGAGACTGATCTCAAGGCGCTTCGCGTTGCCGACACGGAAAAAACTGATGCACAGGCGGATTATCTGCCCTTCGATGTGTCAATGATGCTGACGGACAGTTTCCAGCCAACGGATGCGAACAAGGCTGCTGTGAAGAAGGCACAGGACCAGATGTCATCCGGCGACAAGAACGCCGCGATTGACACGCTGCGGCTTGCGTCGGTGGATGTGAACATCTCGGCCGCGATGCTGCCGGAAAGCGCCAGCATGGACAATCTGAACAAGGCTGCCGATCTGATCAAGCAGAAGAATTACTTCGACGCGAATCTTGCGCTGAAATCAATCGAGGATTCGGTGATCGTCCGGTCGTTCGGGGTTGATGCGATCCCGGTTCAGGGCGCTGTCAACTGAGCGTTTTGCCACCGCGCCATGCGGCTGCCCGGTTCAGGGGCATGGCGCGGTGACTTCTGATCCCGATAATTTCCCAACCCTGCCGAGGCAAACATGAACATTCAATCCCAACCCGAATCCACTGCGACAAACCCGGTGGTCAAGCGCCTGCGCGACCAGCTCAACGCTGCGATTGTGGGCCAGACCGATTTCGTCGACCGGCTGTTGCTGGCGCTTTTTGCCGACGGTCATATCCTGGTCGAAGGTGCGCCCGGCCTCGCCAAGACCAAGGCGATATCAACCCTGTCGCAAGCCATTGATTGCGATGAGAAGCGCATCCAGTTCACCCCCGACCTTTTGCCGGGCGATCTGACCGGGACCGAAGTTTATCGCCCCGAGCATGGTACCTTCACCTTTCAATACGGCCCTTTGTTCCACAACCTGATCCTCGCGGATGAAATCAACCGCGCACCAGCCAAGGTGCAGTCGGCACTGCTGGAGGCGATGGCCGAGCGTCACATCACGGTTGCGGGCACGACCTATCCCCTGCCTCAACTGTTCATGGTGATGGCGACCCAGAACCCGATTGAGCAGGAAGGCACCTACCCGCTGCCCGAAGCGCAGCTTGACCGATTCATGATGCATCTGCGCATCGGCTACCCCGATCCCGCCGCCGAACGCCTGATCCTGAAGATTGTGCGCGGTGAGGCCATGGGCGAAGCGAAACCGCAGGTCGCCAGCGTGACCGAAGATATGATTATGGCGGCCCGGCGCGAGGCGTTGGGCGTCTATGTTTCGGACACGCTGGAAGAATACATGCTGCAACTGATCTTTGCGACCCGCAGCGCCGATGGTTTCGGCGCAACGCTTGGTGGCAAGATCGCTTATGGCGCCAGTCCGCGCGGCACGATTGCGCTGGATCGCTGTACCCGCGTTCACGCATGGATGCGCGGCGCGGATTTCGCGACTCCGCGTGATGTGCAGGCAGTCATCCATGATGTGCTGCGACACCGCCTGATCCTCACCTTCGAAGCGGAAGCCGATGGCGTCACCAAGGACAGTCTGATCGACGAACTCCTTGCCGTTGTTCCGGTCAGTTGAAAGGGGTCAACAATGCCGGTTTCCCGCACCCCCGAATTTGGAACCCCACAATCCCGGACCCATGCCAAAGGCGTTGAAATCAGCCCGGCAGAGTTGATCCGCGCCCGACCTGATCGCGCGATTACCGGTTTCGCCCCCGGTGGCCGGGTCAGCACGCATATGTGGGGGGCCAATCGCTCGGTCTTTTTCGGGCGAGGCATGGAATATGCGGAATCGCGCGCCTATCAGCCCGGCGATGATATCCGCACCATTGACTGGCGCCTGACCGCGCGCAGCAATGAGGTCTATACCAAGATGTTCCATGAGGAGCGGGAACGCCCGGTTTATGTCGTTCTCGATCTGCGGGCGATGATGCAGTTTGGCACCAAGACCCGCTTCAAATCCCATCTTGCGGCAGAAATTGCGGCGATGCTGGCATGGGTTGGCGTTGACGGTGGCGACCGGGTTGGCGGGTTCATCTTGACCCGCAGCGGGTTGCTGGAATTTCCGGTTGCCCGGACCCGCACCGCAATGCTTGCCTTTCTGCATGCGGCGAGCGAGGCGACGCGGCTGGCGCCTGTGCAAGGCAATCGCCTGCAAGGCGTCGAGGTGCCGATGCACAAGGTCTTGCGCAAGTTGCGCCATGTCTGCCGCCCCGGAACGCTTGCCTTCATCATCAGCGATTTCGCCGATCATGGCAAAATGATGGAGGCGGAATTGCGCCGCCTGTCGCATCGCGCCCATGTGACGATGATTTTTGTGCATGACGCGCTGGATGCACAACTGCCGCCGCGCGGCGGACGGTTGAGCGATGGAGCTGCGGTGCTTTCCATCAGCCAAATGACCCGCGCTGATCTTGATCTGCATGCGCGTGCCTTTGCCGAGCGGCAAGTAGCGTTGCAAACGCTCGCGCGTCGGTCCGGGTTGGTCTGGCACAGCATCATGACCCCGGACGATCCCAAGGCACTGCTGCAAGTCAAACGCGCGGCTCCGCACCGGCACGTCCCGAAAAGGAATGCGGCATGACCCCCCTTTCACCGGAAATGCAAGCCGAACTGGCAAAGCTGCATGATATCCGCCTGCCGGAGCCTGTTGGCTGGTGGCCGCTCGCCACTGGCATCTGGGTGTTGATCGCATTGGCCGCCGTGTTGTTGCTGCTGGCTTTGGCGTTGATCGCTCATCGCCGCAGAACCGTGCGCTATGCCGCGCTCGCGGAACTTTCCAGACTGAAAACCCGTTTGGATTCGAATGCAGGCGACCCCGACGTAGCGACCGATCTTGCCATTCTGCTGCGCCGCATCGTGTTGACCGGACCGGAGGCGCGCGGCCTCGCTTCGGTCAGCGGCGTGGCTTGGGTGGCCGAACTGGGCCGTGGCCCCGGCGGACTGACACCGCAAACCGCCGCATTGATCGCCAACGCGCCTTATGCACCAACCGGCAGCGCGCAAGCTGCACAAGGCTTGCGCAGCGCGTTGACAGAGGCAGAAACCTGGATACGGAGGCGCGCAAAATGACTTTCCTTTGGCCGCTCGTCTTTCTGGCACTTCCCGCGCCGTTGTTGATCCGATATGTCCTTAAACCCCTGCCGCAATCGACCAATGGGGCGCTGCGGGTGCCGTTCTTTGCCGCGCTGCAACACCACGGCACCGCAGGCGGGCGCAAGCCGCTGCAAAGCTGGCTTCGTCTGGCTGTGATGACCGCCGTTTGGGTCTTGCTGCTGACCGCATTGGCGCGGCCTGCGATGATCGGGCCAGAGGTGCCGCTGCCCACCGAAGGCCGTGACATCATGCTCGCTATCGACCTGTCCGGCAGCATGGGCCGAGAGGATTTCGCACTGAACGGTCAACGCAGCACCCGGCTTGGAGTGGTCAAACAGACCGCTGATGACTTCATCGCACGGCGCAAGGGTGACCGTATCGGTCTCGTGCTGTTTTCCGACCGCGCTTATCTGCAAGCACCGCTGACCTTTGACCGCGATGTCGTGCGCCAACTGCTCGGGCAGGCAGAGGTTGGGTTGACCGGCACCGAAACCGCGATTGGTGACGCCATCGCAATTGCCGTTAAACGCCTGAAAGATCGCCCCAAAGGGGAGCGGGTTCTGGTGTTGCTGACCGATGGGGCCAGCAATGCCGGCGTGATGACACCGCTTGCCGCTGCCGATCTGGCGAAAAAACTGGGTGTGAAAATCTACACAATCGGGGTGGGTGCGGATC
>NZ_JAKDLJ010000230.1 GCF_030452865.1 Pseudorhodobacter sp. | reverse complement strand
CTCCATATCCACCACCAATGTCGCACCACTTTCGGCCTGAAGTCGGGAGGAGGGCGGCAAATGCGTGAAATCCGGGATGCCCGCGACCACCATCGTCGCGCCGAGCAAGGCCGGATCGAGGTGGTCAACCCCCATCTCAGCCGCGATTTGCGCCAGTTCTGCTGCACATAGCACCGAAAATTGTCGCGTATTGGCGATCTCCGTGTCGCGCGGATAAAGCCCCAACACCCGGCTGCATGACGGCCGTGTCAGGCCGCCATGGGCCTCCCCTTCGGGGCCGGAAAATCGCGCATTGAGTTCCCGTACCAAGCTGCTTTCAAGTGCCGCCTCACGGTCGCGCACAAGGCCCAACCAGACAATCCGCGCAATGATCCCTGTTTTCAGCAATGCTGCCATGACGTTACACTTTCAGCGTAAAGAACACCCGCACGAACGGCAGCAAAGCGGAACCGTCCGCCATCACCGGATAGGCCGAGGTCAGCGCGGTATCATAGGCGGCAAAGAATTTCGCAGTCTCCCCTGCATCCAGCCCGGCGAGGTAGGGACGCATGGTCGTGCTTTGCGTGAAGGCCCGCACCGGATGCCCGTCTGCCTGCGCCTCCAGCCGTTGCACATATTCAGTTTCCCACGCGGTCACCTCCCCCAACGGCGCCAGCATCTGCCAGTACTTCACCGCCATCTGTACCGGCGATTCCGGCAGGTCAGCAAAACGGTTGCCAAACAGCGAGGCGGCAATATCACGCAGAAACCGATGCGACGGCGCGCCACCCTGCCGGGGCATCTGCACCGCCAGAATACCGCCTTTGGTCAACATGCCCGCCAATCGTCGCAACAACACCTGATGGTCAGGCACCCATTGCAGCGCGGCATTGGAAAAAATCAGCGCGGGTGGCGTTGGCGGCTGCCACTGCTGCACATCGGCATCAACCAACCGGGCATAGACACCAGTATTGCGCGCATCCTCCAGCATCGCGGGCGAGGAGTCGACGCCGATCAACGCGCGCCCACAGTGCCGGGACAGTGCCGGACCCACCACGCCAGTCCCGCAGCCAAGGTCTATCACCACGCCTTCGGGCAATTGCGGCACCTGCGCCAACAGGTCCAGTGCCGGACGCAACCGCAAATCGCTGAAGCGAGCGTAGCGTTGAGGATTCCAGTCGTTTTGCACTTCGCTGCCAGATCCGGGCATGTTTTGCTCTCTCCGCGATGGGGTCTACCCGGTGTATCGCTTCCTCTTTGACGCAGGCAACAGCTTTCCGGCAGAACATGCAAACTGCGCGGCGAACCTCTACGTCCGCGTAGGGAAAAGCAAAGCGCCACGGGGTTACCCGCGGCGCTTGCCGTTCAAACCTGTCGCGATTATGCCGAAGGTTCCGGCTCCGGCGCCATCCCACCTTTGGGGCTGCGTGGCTTGGTTTTCGGAATCGCGACGACCGAGGCAGGGCCGCCGCCATCCGGCTTGTCACCGTCATCGTCACCGCCAAGCGCCTCGCCCGCGATGACTTTCTTGATCTCGTCGCCCGTCAGGGTTTCGTATTCCAGCAGGCCCTGCGCCAACCGCTCAAACTCCTCCGATTTCTCCAGCAGGATCTTGCGGGCGGTGGCATAGCCGTCGTCGATCAGGATCTTGACCTCCTCCTCGATCAGGTTCTTGGTGTCGGCCGAAACCGAAAATCCACCGGTCTGCCCCTGATAGCCCTGATGCGCTTCGGCATAGTCGATATTGCCGATCTTGTCCGACATACCCCAACGCATCACCATCGCACGCGCCAGACCGCTGGCCTGCATGATATCGCCGGAAGGGCCGTTCGACACGCCTTCTTCGCCCCATTTGATGATTTCGGCGGCTTTACCAGCCATGATCATCGCGATGCGCTGCTTGCACTGGTCCTTGTGAAAGTTCAACTGATCCATCTCCGGCAGGCTCATCACCATGCCCAAGGCCGCGCCCCGCGGGATGATCGTTGCCTTGTACACCGGATCGCATTTCGGCAAGGCCATTCCGACAATCGCGTGACCCGCCTCGTGGTAGGCAGTATGTTCCTTCTGTTCAGCGGTCAGCACCATCGAGCGGCGCTCCGCCCCCATCATCACCTTGTCCTTGGCCTGTTCAAAGTCGATCATCGTCACGAACCTGCGCCCGACGCGCGCTGCCATCAACGCTGCCTCATTCACCAGGTTCGCAAGATCGGCACCCGAGAAGCCCGGCGTACCGCGCGCGATGATGCGCAAATCCACATCCGGACCAACCGGCACCTTGCGGGCGTGAACCGTCAAAATCTTTTCGCGCCCCTTGATATCAGGGTTCGGCACATGGATCTGGCGGTCAAAACGGCCCGGACGCAGCAAAGCCGGATCGAGCACGTCCTTGCGGTTGGTGGCCGCAACGATGATCACGCCTTCATTCGCCTCGAACCCGTCCATTTCGACCAGCAACTGGTTCAGCGTCTGTTCACGTTCGTCATTGCCGCCACCGATACCGACCCCGCGCGCACGCCCTACGGCGTCAATCTCGTCGATGAACACGATGCAAGGTGCGTTTTTCTTGGCCTGTTCAAACATATCGCGGACGCGGCTTGCACCAACGCCGACGAACATTTCTACAAAATCAGACCCCGAAATGGTGAAGAACGGCACCCCCGCCTCCCCCGCAATAGCGCGGGCCAGCAAGGTTTTACCTGTGCCGGGCGGACCAACGAGCAGCGCGCCTTTCGGGATCTTCCCACCCAAACGGCTGTATTTCTGCGGATTGCGCAGGAATTCGACGATCTCCTCCAACTCCTCCTTGGCTTCATCAATCCCGGCCACGTCATCAAATGTCACGCGGCCATTCTTTTCCGTCAGCAACTTTGCCTTGGATTTGCCGAATCCCATCGCGCCGCCCTTGCCGCCACCCTGCATCCGATTCATGAAGAAAATCCAAATGCCGATCAGCACGAGGAACGGAAGCCAGAGCGAGAGCAGGCTGAAAAAGCCCGATTGTTCCTGCGGCTTTGCGATGACATCGACATTTTTCGCGATCAGCCGATCCGTCACATCCTCGCCTTGGGGTTTGATGACGGAGTAATCCTTGCCGTCCTTGCCCTTGACGTTGATCACTTCGCCATCAAGCGTCACGCTGACGACATCGCCAGCTTCAACCCGATCCACAAAGTCGGAATACGATACGGAACGAGTCGACATGGCACCCTGCCCGCCGCTGAACAGGTTGAACAATGCAAGGATCAAGACCAGAAGGACGACCCAGAATGCGATGTTTCGTGCATTTCCCACGAATATTTCTCCTTCACGCGCGGCACCAAAACAGGCCACAGCTTTGCGCATAAGATAGCTATAAGTTCCGGGTGTTCAATGCGATACTACAAATTGACTGAAATCCGCGACGATCCGTCCGCGCCATTCTGGGCCAAAACCCGCCAATGGTGCCGCAATCAGCGACTCATCGTACCAGACAGCAGGCGAAACCACCAGTGCATCGCGTGGAATACCTGTCGCGCGCCAATCCCTGCAAAGCCGCAAGCCCGCAGCCCCCAACGCCCGCAGTTCCATGCCGTTCTGTACCGGCCCGTCCACCTGCCAGCGCCCGTCCCACAACTGACCCGGCGGGCAGGCCAAACCCGCCACCGCCCGAGGTTCGCGCATCACGCGAAAGCTGCCCTCGGACATCCGGATGCGACACCCCGCCAGCGTGGTATCCGTCCCATTATCAATCGCGCGCAGCACACGGTTGAGCGAGGAACCGCGCGGCGGGTATCCCGCGCCGGAAATCCAAAGCAGTGCGAGGTTCAGCAATCGACGCTGCACCTCTGCCCCGCTGCATCCCCAGGCTTCGCGGTCAAACACGACCGTGCCCGAATCTTCCCGGCAACAAATGCGCGCAGCCTCAATCGTGGCGATGCGCAACGCCTGTCGTGCGGATCGCAGGTTCGCCACAACCCCGGTCAGCACTTCGACAGTGAACCCGAGAGGTTGCAATTCCTTTAACGCGCGCCGGGCTTTGATGCGGGTAAAGCCCTCATCCTCATTGCCGGGGTCATCTATCCACGCCACAGCCTGTCGGAGCAGATACGCCCGCAAATCGGCGCGTCGACAGGTCAGGAACGGACGGACAAAATTCACCGCCCCTTGACGCCATGACGGGCGCATACCGGCCAGCCCATCAATCCCGGCCCCGCGCGCCAATCCCATCAGGAACGTCTCGGCCTGATCGTCGGCGGTGTGGCCCAGCACGATATGGCTGATATTGCGCGCCGCTGCCCAATCCGCCATCAGCGCATAGCGGGCGCGGCGTGCCGCATCCATCAGGTTTCCCGCAATCGCCCCATGCTGCCAGATCAGCGTTTCATGCGACACCCCAAGGCGCGCGCAGTGGTCGGCAACCATCGCCGCTTCGGTTGCCGACGCGGCGCGCAAAGCGTGATCCACCGTCACCGCATGCACCGCGGACCCATCGGCGGTGGCCATCAGTTGCAATGCAGCCAGTGAATCCGAACCGCCCGAAACCGCAACAGCGATTCGGGCGGGTTTATCGGATGCGAAGGCATTTCGCGCGATGTGCAGCAGGTCGGATTCCGTCATCATGGCAATACCAGAGCCGTTACTGGCACCCCAAGCCCAGCGCGGCGGTGGTCGCCTGACCGGCGAAGGGATCGCTGGGAAAGCGGGCGCCGGCCTCCCTCAAGGTCACGCAAGCCTCCGGTCCCTGACCCAATTCCGCCAAAGCCTGCCCGACCTTGAACAGCGCCTCTGGCGCGCGTGCGCCGGTCATGTCACTCGAAAACGCCTCCAGCCAGGCGCGCGCAGCTTCACCGGTTTCGCCCAGATTGCTCAGCGCCTCGCCACGCAGGAACTGCGCCTCGGCGGTCAGGGGCCCACCCGTATAGGTCTGGGCAAAGGCCGCAAAGAGGTCCGCGGCGCTGCGAAAGTCACCTTGACCGAGCACCTCCTTGGCCCGGTCAAGATCTGCCTGTTCATTGGTTGCAAGAGAGGCACCACCAGTTTGCGGTGTGGTCGGGGACACAGGCGCAACCGTACCGGTATCGCCGCCAAGGGTCGGCGTCTTGCCGACGGAACCCAGATCGCCGCCCTCAAGCTCCACCAACCGGAATTCCAGATCGCCTATGCGTTTGGTCCCGTCGCTCACCACATTGTTGATGCGGAATTCAAGCTGTTCCGTCTTGGAGGTCAGTTGCGCCAGTGCCGCCTCGATCGCGTCCACCCGCTCCAGCACGGAGCCGCCGAATGTGCCTGTCGTCGCCCCGCCGGTGGTCGCAAGTTCCGACCGCAACCCCATCACCGTCTGGTTGAGAACCGTCAATTCCTGCCGGATATCGGCCAGGGATTGCGCGCGGTCCTGCGCAAACCCTGCCAGCGGGATCACCGCCAGAATGATCGCAATCAGCCCCGCGCGCATTGCCATCAGCTACCCGCCCCCAAGGACAGGACCGTGACCGCGCGGCGGTTGCGGCTGTAGCAATCCTCGGTCGAACACACCTCGACCGGGCGCTCCTTGCCATAGGAAACGGTGCGGATGCGATTGCCGCCAACCCCTTGGCTGACAAGGAAGTTCTGCGCGGCAGAGGCACGGCGCGCGCCAAGTGCCAGGTTATATTCGCGGGTGCCTTTTTCATCGGCATGACCTTCGACGATAATGGCATAATCCCCGTTGGTGTTCAGCCATTGTGCCTGTCCGGTCAGGGTTTGCCGCGCCTGATCCGACAAGGTGCTTTGGTCATTGGCAAAGAACACGCGATCGCCCAGCGTTTGCTGGAAATAGGCGACGGATTTCGGATCATTCGCCCCACCGAGACCGGAACTGTCGATGCCGCCCGCGCCACCGGCACCACCGGCACCACCGTCACCGAAGCGGTCG
>NZ_JAKDLJ010000229.1 GCF_030452865.1 Pseudorhodobacter sp. | reverse complement strand
ACGATGAAACGGCGCAATGGGGGCTGCAAACCGGTGACCGTTGGTCAACCGCTTTCACCGCGACGTGGGAGGTCGGGCAGGATTGGCCAACGCTGGCAATTGGCCATTACGTCGACCGCAGCCGTGCGGATGGGCCGTTTGAGGCGTGCGATAGCAACAGCCTTTATCGCCCGCAGGGAGCTGGCTACGGCCCGGTGATCGACATATCACCGGGCTATTGTGCGCTTTCGATGTTGTTTTCAGATTGGCAGCGGAACGGCGTTGCCGATCTGCGGATTTCCAATGACCGGCATTACTATGTGCGCGGCGGATATGAGGAGATGTGGCATCTGAACCCGCTTGCTCCCTATGACAAGGCCGACTGGCCGAGGATTTCGCTCTGGGGAATGGGGATTGCCAGCCGCGATATTACTGGGGACGGCTTGCCTGAGGTGATGATGACCTCCATGGGTGATCAGTTATTGCAGATCAATCGCGGCGCGGGCCGGATGGAGAATGCACCCTACAGCATCGGCACCTTTGCGCAGCACCCCTATTCCGGCGATGATGGGCGGCCCAGCACCGGTTGGCATGCGGAATTTGGCGATATCGACAATGACGGGCGCGATGATCTGTTCATCGCCAAGGGCAATGTTGACCAGATGCCAAGCAACGCGATGCACGACCCGAACAACCTGCTGATGCAGGGTGCGGATGGCGTGTTTGCGGAGCGGGGCGGTGAAGCCGGGATCGGCACCACGTTGCGGTCGCGTGGGGCAGGGTTGGCTGATCTCAATGCCGATGGATTGCTGGATATCGTCGTGGTCAACCGCCGCGCGCCGATGGAGATTTGGCAGAATGTGACCTCCGGCACGGGCCACTGGCTGGCTGTTGAGTTGCACGGCAGGGGAGGCAATAGCCAAGCTGTAGGTGCCTGGGTCGAGGTGCGGGCGAACGGGCGCGTCCAGTCGCGAGAGGTGACGGTGGGCGGTGGCCATGTCTCAGGGCAATCCTTGCCGCTGCATTTCGGCTTGGGGGCTGCGACAAGTGCCGATCTGCGGGTGATCTGGCCGGGCGGTGAGGTGACGGATTGGGCACCGGTCATCGCGGATAGAATGGTGGCGCTGGCGCAGGATTAACGGTCAATCGTCAGCCCGCTGGGCACCTTGTCCGGGATGCCGAGGCGACCGTGCAAGGCGGCCGGATCGGTCAAGCTGTCCAGAAACGCCATGATCGCGGTGACCTCCGCGCTGGTCAGATCGACTGGCGGCGTCTTTATGGCGGCGGTGATTGCGGCGATCTCACCCGGGTCGTGGGTGATCGCCCAGTCTTCCTTGTCGGCTGCAAAATCGGGCAGGACCGCTTGTGGAGTGTAATTCGCTAAACCCTTCGCCGGGTTCAGATGATACTCCACAAAAGCGCGCAGGTCTGAATGGGCGCCGGCATGACCGTAGGGCGCAGAGGCGGTGACATTGCGCAGGGACGGGGTGCGGAAAGCATAAGCGTCTTCGGCGTGATTCGTCACCCGCATCCGCCCGATATCGCGTTGGTTCGTCTCAAACCGTTCGGTCTTGCCGGGGCCGAGTTGCGGGCTGCCCATGGCGTGGAAGCCCTGATCGGTCAGCAAGGGACCGGAATGGCAATCGCTGCATCCGGCCTTACCATAAAACAGCGCGGCCCCGGTGGCGGCGGCGTCGGGCAAGGGTGCCTCATCCCGCAACCAAGCATCAAACGGGGCGGCGTCTGATCGCCATTCAAACGTGATAAACGCGGCGATTGCATTGGAAATATCGGTGAAATGGATCGCGCGCCCGGCTTTGATCTCCGGGTAGGCCGCATCAAACATCGCCCGATATTCCGGGATTGCCGATATCCGCACCGCGATACGTTGCCATGCGCCATCCGGCCCGGTCAACTGTCCAGTGCGGACCGCCTTGGAAATCTCATTTTCCGCATAATGGCCGGCCATTTCGTCCGGTGACAGGACCGGAAACATACTTTGCGCCGACAGAACGGAGGCAAAGCCTGTCACCATCTCATCCTCCAGCGGGGTGCGGAAACCATTGGCGCGGCTGGAGTCCGTCTCAATCCGGCCATCATAAAACAGGTTACGCAGATCGGTGATGCCAAGGTTGAACAGGCCGGGTGCGTTGCGCGGGATGCGCTGTTCCGGCGGGTCATTGGCGTCAATGTGGCGGCTGGGGCCAAGGCCGATCCCGCCTTCGCCCATGCCAAGCGACACCCCGTCGCCGGTGCCAAAACGCGGGTGGTGGCAGGTTCCACACGAAATGTTACGGTTCCCCGACAATTCCGCATCCCAAAACAACAACTGGCCGAGTTTGATTTCAGCCGGTGAGTGCGCCGTGAAATCGCTGTTTTGCAGCGGTTTGGGCCGAATTTCCGCATTGATCGGCGATGCGGCAACAAAGATCAGCCCAAGCAAAGGTAACAGAGATTTCATATCCGCCTCCAACACGCAGGATAATCAGAAACAATCGCGAAGTGCCATGCCGGAAATGGCCCGTTTTTGCCGACGTAGATCTTGTCTCATCGGCATTTCGTTGTATGTCACGCGAAATAATTGCATAAATATGGTAAGCCATTCCGAAAAAGGGGCAGCAGCAGGTATGCGTCAAAATATGAGCCGGATTCTGGGCGTTTGTGTGCTGTTCAGCGGCGCGCAGCTTGTTGTTGACGCGCCCGCACGGGCATTGGACCAGCTTGATTTCAACGTCAAAGGCGATGACGACAAGGTGGCGGATACGTTGCGCGACGCTTCGCTTTTGCTGGCGGCGCAGGCCGAAGGCAACACCAACCCACAGGATCTTTTTGCGACAGCGCGCGCCGAGTATGGCAGGTTGCTCGGCTCACTCTATGCGATGGGCCGCTACTCCGGCGTTATCCAGATCAAGATTGATGGGCGCGAGGCGGCTTCCATCGCGCCGTTGGATGCGCCAAAGCAGATCGGCAAGATTACCCTTTCGGTCGACCCCGGCCCGGAATTCAGGTTCTCGAAAGCTGCAATCGGCCCTTTGGCGGCTGATACCGCGCTTCCGAAAGGCTTTGCCGTGGGGAAGGTTGCGAAAAGCGATCTTGTCTCGGCGGCGGCTTCGGCAGCGGTCGATGGCTGGCGCAATGTCGGCCATGCCAAAGCTGATGTGACCGAGCAGGATTTGACCGCCGATCACCGTGCAAATACGCTTGCCGCCAGCCTGCGCATTACGGCCGGACCGCGCCTGCGGTTCGGCGCGTTGGCTGTGGTGGGCAATGAGCGCATGCGGCTGAACCGCATCATCAAGATCGCCGGCTTGCCGACCGGCGAACAGTTCAGCCCCGAAGAGTTGGAGGATGCTGCCGAACGTCTGCGCCGGACCGGGGTGTTCAGTTCTGTCACGTTGATCGAGGATGACAGGATCACCGCCCCCGATACATTGGGCATCACCGCGAAACTGGCAGAGGAAAAGCTGCGGCGTTACAGCTTTGGCGTCGAGGTGGCCAGCAGCGAAGGGGCGAAGATCAGCGGCTACTGGCTGCATCGCAACCTGTTCGGTGGTGGTGAGCGGTTCAAAGTCGAAGGCGAAGTCGCGCAGATCGGGGCGCAGGGTAGCGGCAAGGACTATTCGCTTGGCTTCTCGCTCGATCGCCCGGCGACGTTGACCCCTGATGCGACGGGCACGCTTTATTTCAAGATCGCCCATCAGGATGAAGCCGATTATGTACAGGATTCTGCACAGCTCGGGCTGAATTTCACCTATTACTTCTCACGCGATCTGACGGCGCGAGCGGGGATCGAGTATAATATGCACCGGGTCAAATATCCGACCCGAACCGATGAATTCCGCACCCTCGGGTTGCCCTTTGGGGTGAATTGGGACAAGCGCAACGTCAAGGCCGATGCAACGCATGGCTATTACATTGATGCGGGCGCGCGGCCCTTCTACGGCTTCGGCGGCACCGATTCCGGGTTCACGGCAGCACTGGACGCGCGCGCCTATTACGGCTTTGGTGACACCGACCGGGTGACGATTGCCGGACGGCTTCAGGCCAAAGCGGTGCTCGGCGCTTCCATTGGCAAGGTTCCGCCGGATTACCTGTTCTATTCAGGCGGCGGTGGCACGGTGCGCGGGCAAGCCTATCAGGCGCTTGGTTTCGTGAATCCGATCACCCGTGAGCGCACCGGCGGCACCGGCTTCATCGGCGCATCGATAGAGGTGCGGACCCGCGTGACCGAGAGTATCGGAATTGTCGGTTTTTATGACTATGGGCAGATCGCCTCGGACGGGTTGTTCGGTGGCACGACGAAAAGCCATGCGGGTGCCGGGTTGGGCATTCGCTATGCGACCGGCTTCGGCCCGATCCGACTTGATATCGCCGCGCCGGTGTCTGGCGGCGGCAAGAAACCGCAAATTTACATCGGCATAGGGCAGGCTTTTTGATGCGCGGGTTTCTGATTGCAGTTCTGGTTCTCCTCTGCTTGCCCTTCGCGGCACTGGCGCAGCAGGATGACCGCGATTACCTGACCGCATTTCTGGAGGACAATCTGTCTTCGGCCGGGCGCAAGGTGACGGTGACCGGCTTTCGCGGCGCCTTGTCGTCGCAAGCCGAGTTGGACAGCCTCACCATCGCCGATTCCGAAGGCGTCTGGCTGACGCTGAACAATGTAGTGCTGGATTGGAGCCGGGCCTCGTTGCTGCGTGGTGTGGTCAATGTGTCGGAACTGACGGCAGGTGAAATCATCGTTGCACGCACCCCGGTCAGCGACTCCGATGCAGTGGTCAGCCCGGAAGCCACCGGTTTCAGCCTGCCGGATTTACCGGTTTCGGTGAATATCGACAAACTCTCAGTGAAACGTATTGAACTCGGTGCGGCGATCCTTGGTCAAAAGATCGAAGGGTCATTGGAAGCCTCTGCGAAGTTGGATGGCGGCGAAGGCGAGGTCGATTTGCATCTGTTGCGAAGTGATGCGGGGCCAGAAGGCGAACTGGCGCTCAAAGCGAGTTATGGCAATGCCTCCAAAGATCTGAAGATTGAGATGACATTGGCCGAAGGGGCCGATGGCATTGCCGCGACGCTGCTGGACCTTCCGGGCAAACCTTCGTTGAACCTGACCATAAATGGCGCAGGACCGCTGGATGATTTCGCGGCCAAATTGCAACTGAAGACCGATGGGAAGGATCGTTTAACCGGGGATGTGACCCTGAAAGGGGCGAGCGACGGCGCACAGATGTTTCAGGTTTCACTGGACGGTGATGTCGCCCCCCTGTTCCTGCCCGATTATGCCGAATTCTTTGGCAGCAAGATCAGTCTTACTGCCGAAGGAAGCCGCAGCACATTGGGCAGGTTGGACCTGACGGCGCTGGATTTGAAAACGCGGGCGGTGTCGTTGACCGGCTCTGCCGTGATCGCGCCGGATGGCTTGCCCGAGCAGTTTCAACTGGCGGGAAAACTCAGTCTGCCCGATGGTCAACCGGTGTTGTTGCCGCTTGGGTCCGCTGTTGAAACCCGTGTCACCTCTGCGGATCTGAACATCGGCTATGACGCGGCAACGCGCGATGGCTGGACCGCCGTTGTCGATTTGTCGGGGCTGGACCGCGCCGATGTGAAGCTGGCACGCGCCCGGATCAAAGGCTCTGGCCGAATCAACCGCCGCGGCGGCGAGGGGGGGGCGATTGTGGCCGGGACGCTGAATTTCGACACAACCGGTGTTGATGTGACAGACCCCGCAGTTGCCAAGGCACTTGGCAGCGACATGACCGGCAGGCTGGGGTTTGACTGGCAAAAAGGCGGGCTTGGCCTGCGCATCGGGCGGCTGACCCTGGTGGAAAAGGGCTATGAGATTGGTGCCTCTGCGCGCTTTGGTGATTTGCAAAGCGGTTTCCGGGTCAAGGGCAGCGTCGATGCGCGCTATGACGA
>NZ_JAKDLJ010000012.1 GCF_030452865.1 Pseudorhodobacter sp. | reverse complement strand
TTAACGCAAGCGCGGGGAGTATATATCGAAACATCGTGAACTGTATCCTGGTTGAAAGATGGGTGAGAGTGGAAACGCTGACGCCAAGGGCCGTCGAAACCCCGTCAGGCGTCAATCTGGTGCCAGCATATAGCCCGCACCACGCACAGTTTGCAGGTAGCGGGGTTGCTTAGGGTCGCTTTCGATCTTGCGCCGCAATCGGGTGATCTGGACATCGACCGCGCGTTCCTGCCCGGTCTTTTCCTCAGCGGTTTCCGCGCGAGTCAGATCGCCCGCCAGAGTCTCCCGGCTGATGGGTTGACCAGGTTGTGCTGCAAAAACGCGCATCAACTGCGCCTCGGTTGCGGTCAGCCGCACCGGATCACCGCCTTGCCACAACTCGCCCCGGTCAACGTCGTAGCGGACGGTTCCCAGATGCAGCATTTTCGGCCCAACCTCCGGCTGGACATGCGGCACCCGGCGCAGAATGGCGTTGATGCGCAGCAAAAGTTCCTTCGGCTCAAACGGTTTGATCAGGTAGTCATCGGCCCCTGCCTCGAGTCCCGAAATCCGGCTGGTGGTTTCGCCGCGTGCCGTCAGGAGCAGGATCGGCACCGACAGTCGCGTCCGCAATTCGCGGGTGAACGCGATCCCATCGACGCCGGGCATCATCACATCCAGCACGATCATGTCAAATTCAAGCCCCGCCAGCAACCGCCGGGCCTGTGCCGCGTCGCGCGCGATTGTCACCAGAAAGCCGTTGCGCATCAGGAACTTCTGCAACAAGCCGCGGATGCGTTCATCGTCATCGACGACCAGAAGATGCGCCTGCGGTTCGGGGATCATGGGGTGGTCTCCTTCAGGCTTTGGAATTGTCGGCGCGCGTCCTCATCCATCATCGCTTCGAGTACAAGGCGAAACCCTTGCACCGCCCCCGGCCCTGCCGCGCGAAACGCAGACCGCATCCGCGCGCGTTGGGCGTCGGAAAGGCTGCGTTCCAGATCATCGCCTTTCTTCGTCAAATGTAAATGACGTTCCCGTTTGTCGTTGCGCCCGATGCGGCTTTCGACCAGCCCATCTTCGATCAGACTGCGCAAAACGCGGTTCAGCGATTGTTTTGTGACACCAAGGATTGCCAACAGATTGTTGACCGTGGTGCCGGGGCTGCGGCGGATGAAATGCAGGGCGCGATGGTGGGCGCGGCCATAGTCCAGCCCTTCGAGTATCCGGTCCGGGTCGGCGGTAAAACCGCGATAGGCGAAGAACATCGCCTCAATCCCCTTGCGCAACTGCTCATCTGTCAGAAACAACAGATTGTCGCTGTGGCTTGCCGTGCTTTGCATCTGTTCCATCCCGTCCAACCCGTTCGCAGCGCGCGGCTTTGGTGATTTTATGTCAGCCTTGTTGACTTTCCAAGCGCCAACTGTTAGCGATTTCCTGATTTTGCGTAACTTTATGACCGGATCGGCCCTAACTTGCGCAACTTATGCAAAACTGACCTTGGGGGCGCTGAAGATGGCTGGCTATGATGATCGGGACGGCAAAATCTGGATGGATGGGAAACTGGTCGATTGGCGCGATGCCAATGTCCACATCCTGACCCATGCGATGCATTACGCGTCCTCGGTGTTTGAGGGGGAGCGTTGCTATAACGGCAAGATCTTCAAATCGGTGCAACATTCGGAACGGCTGCGGAAATCGGGCGAATTGCTGGATATGCCGCTGCCCTATTCCGTGGCAGAGATCGAGGCGGCAAAGGAAGCGACACTAAAAGCCAATGGTTTCACCAACGCCTATGTGCGCGCCTTGGCATGGCGTGGTGCCGGTGAGGATATGGGCGTTGCGGCCAAACGCAACCCGATCCGCATGGCAATTGCGGCTTGGGAATGGGGCAATTACTACGGTGACGCCAAGATGAAAGGTGCGAAACTCGACATCGCGAAATGGAAGCGACCTTCACCGGAGACGATTCCCCACGCAGCAAAGGCCGCCGGACTTTACATGATCTGCACCATGTCGAAACACGCGGCCGAGGCGAAGGGATGCTCTGACGCGATGATGTTCGACTATCGCGGCTATGTTGCCGAAGCGACAGGGGCGAATATCTTTTTCGTGCGGGATGGCGTCGTACATACGCCCTTGGCCGATGGCATTTTGAACGGCATCACCCGGCAAACCGTGATCGGGATGTTGAAGGCGAAAGGCATCGAGGTGCAGGAGCGCCGGATCGAGGCGCACGAGTTGGAAGCCATGCAGCAATGCTGGCTGACGGGCACGGCGGCAGAAATCACGCCGGTCGGCCAGATCGGTGATTACAACTTTGAGGTCGGCCAACTTACCCGCGAGATCTCCGCCGAATATGAGGCGTTGGTCCGTGCCTAGAACGACCGGGATACCGAAACTTCGGCGAAAATTCGTGGGTGGTTCAGGCCGTTTCGCCGCGCTCAATGCGTAAGTAATGCCGCAGGCGCGGGGCATCGCTGCGGCTCTGCGCGCGTTGGGAAAGCGCACGGATCGCAGGATGCGGGCCTGCGCTCTCGTCACGCCGTCCCATCGCCCAAAAATGCTTTTTTCGCGGGGTATCGGGGGCGCTGCGATGGTCGGCCAGATGCTTGGTCATGATATTCTCCCACAGGTTTCGACGCGCTACTGTAACACGTTAAACGGGAAAAGTCGCGATTCTGTTCCAACCCTATCGTCGTGTCAGGCGCTCAATGGCCCATTGGGCGGCATCCGAAACCGCTTCATCCGGGTCATCCACATGGTCGGCGGCGGCAGCGCGCAAGCCAAAGTCTCCCGAATTCCCAATGGCATAAAGCACGTTGCGGATAAAGAGGTCTCGTCCAATCCGTTTGACTGGGCTGCCGGAAAACCGCGTCCGGAAACCGGCGTCGTCCAGCATTGCCAGCTCCGCCAAAAGCGGTACCCCAACGCGGTGCGCATAACCGATTTCCGAGGCAGCAACCGCGAATTTATTCCACGGGCAAATCGCAAGGCAATCATCACAACCATAAATCCGATTGCCCAAAAGCGGGCGTAAATCGGGGTCAATCGGACCTTTGTGTTCGATGGTCAGATAGGAAATGCAACGTCGCGCGTCCAACTGGTAAGGGGCGGGGAACGCCTGTGTTGGACAAATATCCAGACAGGCGGTGCAGTTGCCACAATGACTGACTTCCGCCGCATCCTTCGGCAAATCCAGAGTCGTGAAAATCGACCCCAGAAAGAACCAGTTGCCGAGATTTCGCGACAAAATGTTGGTATGCTTGCCTTGCCAGCCCAAACCCGCAGCTTGCGCCAGTGGCTTTTCCATCACCGGGGCGGTATCGACGAAAACCTTGATCTCTGCGCCCGTCGTCTCGACCATCCAGCGGCCCAGCCGTTTCAGTCGTTTCTTGACCAGATCGTGATAGTCTTTCCCTTGGGCATAAACGGAAATCGCTGCACGGTCCCGCAGTTCCAACACCGGCAACGGATTTTCGGGCGGGGTATACACCTCTGCCAGCATGATGACGGACCGTGCCTCTGGCCACAGCGCCGCGGCAGAGCCACGCCAACCCATCCGCTCCGCCATCCAGCCCATTTGCCCGTGGCGCCCCTTTGCGACATATTCCGCTAGACGGGGGGCGGTTTGCGGCGTTGCATCCGGGGCGCAAATGCCCATCGCCGCGAACCCTTCGGTCAGGGCGCGGACGCGGAGCTTTTCGCGGAAATCAGCGTTGTCCACGGGATCAGGCGGCTTGCGGGGCACGGGTTTCGGTCAGGATCGCGTGCAGCTTCGCTGGGTCAACATTGGCGCGCAATTTGGCGCAAACGCCTGCATCGCGCATGGTGCGCGATACCAGTGCCAGCGCCTTGAGATGATCGACCCCGGAATCCCTCGGCGCAAACAGCGCAAAGATCAGATCGACCGGTTGGCGATCAACGGAATCGTAATCCAATGGCTTTTCCAACCGCAGAAAAACACCGACGATCTTTTTCAGATCCTGTAGCCGCGCGTGCGGCAGGGCGATGCCATGGCCCACACCTGTCGGGCCAAGGCTTTCGCGTTCCTGCAAGCCATCAATCGCGACCGCAGCATTCAAGCCGTAAGCGCCGAAAGCCACCTCACCAATTTCCTGAAACAGGCGTTTCTTGCTGGTGAGGTGGCTGACGACACGAACGCCGCCAGGGATCAAAAGGTCCGCGAGTTCCATGGTCGCTATATATCCTGCGCCAGAGCCGGGCGCCTATTTGGTGTGGCGCGGGTCGATCCAGCCGATGTTCCCGTCATCCCGTCGATATACAACATTCACCCCACCATGTTTCGAGTTGCGAAACACCAGCATGTGTTGCCCGGCCAATTCCAACTGCATGACCGCTTCGCCGACTGAGACGCTGGGAACCTTGGTTTCCATCTCGGCGATGATCATCGGCTGGAGCGACTCAGGCTCCTCACCCTCATGTTCCTTGCTTCCGGCGAGGATATAAGAGGAACCGCCATCAAACTCAACCGGCGTTACACGGTCTTTGTGGTGGTCACGCAAACGGCGCTTGTAGCGGCGCAATTGCTTGTCCATCTTTTCGCGACAGGATTCGAAGGCAGCGTAAATCTCGGCGGCGTGCCCCCTCGCCTGGGCGGTCAGCCCGGTCGAAAGACGGATCGTCACTTCGCAAACCAGCTCATGGGCATCGCGAGAAAAGACGACGATGGCTTCGGTCGGGCGCTGGGCGTATTTTTCCACCGTTTCACCGAGTTCAGCCTTCACATGGGTCTGGAGCGCTTCCCCGATGTCGATCTGTTTACCGCTGATTTGATACCGCATGATCCCTCCTTTTTCGTCCGACATAGGGTCCACCGCACATCGCAGGGCCCTGCCGATGGGTTTTATGCCCCGCACCAGTTTGCAACCGCCTGTTCCACCTTGGCGATCATGTCAAAGTGACGAGGACGTTCGACTGGTTCGGTTCGTGCTTGCATCACGAGTATTTGGCGACACAGAGGGGCGGCTTGTCAATGGGGAGTTATGGAAACGATCGGTTGCGGCAAAATTTGATGCGGAAGTGAAACCCGATATAGTGTGACTTTACAGGATATTGCGAAAAGCAGGCTGCATTGTGACAAGATGGTGAACCGCCAAGGGGCCGTGATCTTCGGCCATTTCAAAACAAATTCAAAACAGCTTAGCTGATGCGGAAATTCTGCCCCAGATAGACGCGGCGCACATTCTCATCGCGCACCACTTCGTCGGTGGTCCCGCTCATCAGCACCGTGCCATCATGCAGGATATAGGCGCGGTCCACGATCTCCAGCGTTTCGCGGACATTGTGATCGGTGATCAGCACCCCGATGCCCCGGCGTTTCAGGTCACTGACAAGGTGCCGTATCTCGCCCACCGCAATCGGGTCCACCCCGGCGAAGGGTTCATCCAGAAGCAGATATTTCGGATCTGCGGCCAGACATCGCGCGATTTCAACGCGGCGGCGTTCCCCGCCCGACAGCGCCAACGCGGGTGCGCGGCGCAGATGGGTGATGGAGAATTCCGACAGCAACTCCTCCAGACGTTCGCGCCGTTTGTGGCGGTCCGACAGGGTGATTTCCAGCACCGCAAGAATGTTGTCTTCAACTGAAAGCCCGCGAAAAATACTGACTTCCTGTGGCAAATATCCGATGCCAAGCCGCGCGCGGCGATACATCGGCAACCCGGTAACATCGCGCCCGTCGATCATCACCTGCCCGCCTTCAGGGGAAATCAGCCCCGCAATGGCATAAAAGCAGGTGGTCTTGCCCGACCCGTTCGGCCCGAGCAGCGCCACCACTTCGCCCCGGTTCAGTTGCATCGAAACATCGCGGATTACGGGGCGCTTTTTGTAGCTTTTGCGCAGGTTGAGGATGTGCAGACCTGCATCGCCTGCCGTGACTTTCAAATCAGGCGGGGTCATCAGTTTTTCGCCTTCCCCGGCTGAAACACGGTTTGCACGCGGCCTTCCATCACGCCGGTCCCGGCCTTGAGGTTGATCACCAGCTTTTGCCCCGACAGCGCATTGCCGCCTTGGGTCAACAGAACATCACCAGTCATCACCACATTGCCGCTGTCGATGGTATAGACCGCCTCGCGCGCCTCGGCGGCGTCGGTCGCGTTGATCAGGGTCACACCCTCGCTCGCAAAAAGTTTGGATATGCCGCTGCCATCGTTGGTGTATTCGACTTTCACCTTGCCCGCAGAAATCTTCATTTTCCCCTGACCGATCAAGACATTGCCGCTGAAAACGGCGGTGCCATCAGCTTGATTGACGGCAAGATTATCGGCGGACACCTCCACCGGAAGCGAGGTGTCCTGTTTCAGCCCGCCAAACGCCACGCTCGCACCCTGCGCGAACAGAGGAAATGGGATGAGCGAAAGCAACGCCAGAACCGAAGTGACCCGTAACGCATGCAACATCCCCAGCACCCCAATCCTGACTTCATGGTCTTTTCTACCCGGCGGGCAGATACGGTTTTCATCGCCTTTTGGGTTGATATAGCAGCTTCACCCCGTTTTTGAAAACAAGAAGATATTGGCCAGTGCCATCATCCCGTTGCGTAATTTCCATCTGTCCGGCGGAAATATGGCCGGCCGGCGCGTCACCTTCCACTGCGCCCTGACTGACAAGTGAGGTCCGGTCCAGCTTTGCGGTAAGCGCATCGGTTTGCAGGTGATATCCGGTGGAGGTGGAAATCGTGACGCCACCATCCATCAGCATTGCGCCTGTTTTCTGGTCCAGCATGCCGCGCGCGGCGGTCAAACTGGCGCTGCCGCCATCGGGGGTTTTCAGCTCCGCCACGACCTGACTGGCACTGGCCCCGATTGCGCCGCTCTGCTGCGGCCGGGCATCGGCGGCAGCGATGGTCAGTGCCGATCCATCATCGGTAACACCTGCCCATGTCGGTTGTGTCAGGCGCGGTTCGCGGATGCGGTCGTCGATATCAACTCTGGCAAAGGGGATCGCATCAGACGGGTCAATCGTGCGGGACACAAGAAACAGCGTCGACAGGATTGCAAGCGCCAGCAAGGGAAGCAGAACCTTCAGCCATGCCACCAAAGCCGAATGAAAATTGTCATGCCGCGTCATCGCGCCCCCAACAAGGGAAGTTACCCGTCAAAGATAGCCGTTGCGGCTGGGCACGCCAAGCCTTGCGCGTGCCGGCGGCGATGCTTCGCCGATTTCTCAATGGTGATAGATATCCAGCGGCTCATCATAGCCCATCAGATCAAGCTCCGCCCGCGTTGGCAGGAAATCAAACAGCCGCTGCGCAAGATCAAGCCTGTCCTCGCGGATCAACCGCGCCTCCAACGCCTGTTTCAGCTTGTGCAGATAAAGCACATCCGACGCTGCGTAATCCTTTTGCGCATCGGTCAGTTCCGCAGCCCCCCAGTCGGAGGTTTGCTGCTGCTTTGACACATCGACCCCCACGAGTTCCGACAAGAGATATTTCAACCCGTGCCGGTCGGTGAAGGTGCGCACAAGGCGCGAGGCGACCTTGGTACACCAGACCGGGGCGGTGACGATGCCAAAGGCGTTCTGGAGCGCCGCGATGTCAAACCGGCCAAAGTGAAAGAGCTTGACCACCGCCGGATCGGTCAGCAACCGCTCCAGATTGGGTGCGGAGGTTTGGCCCTTGGCAATCTGCACCAGATGCGCATTGCCATCACCCGCTGACAATTGCACCACACAAAGCCGGTCGCGGCGCGGGTCAAGTCCCATGGTTTCGGTATCAATCGCCACGATACGCCCCAGATCAAGGTCATCAGGCAGATCGTTTTGATGGAGGTGGATGGTCATGGGGTGCGCTTTCGGCAAAAGGAGGGGAGGTTTCGCGGCTTATAGGCGCATGGTGGGAGTATTGCAAAGGTTTGGGCAGTTTCGGATGCGCAGGAGTCGGGTTGGAACCCCGGATTACGGAGCGGCGTGAGAAATTTGTCGCCGCCCCAATTGTCAGCCCCGCAAAGTGCCGCCGGTGGCTTTGTTAACCTTCTCGACGATTTTGGCGGAAACCGCTTCAATCTCCTTGACGGTCAGGGTCGCCGCACTCGGTTGCAGCCGCACCGTCAGCGCGATGGATTTTTTGCCAGCGCCCATTTGTGCCTCTGCCTTGTCGCCGGTGAACTGGTCAAAGACCCGAACCGATTCAATCAGTGTCTTGTCGGCGCCGAGAGCTGCGTTGACGGCCGTAAGCGCCTCAACCCCACTATCGACCACGAACGCGAAATCGCGGTCGACAGCTTGCAAGCCGCTGAGGGTCAGCGCCGGGCGGGTGGTGGTTTTGCTTTTCGGCTGCGGTACATTGGCGGGATAGATGGTGAAGCCGACGACTGGGCCTTTCACATCCATTTCCGTCAGAATGCGCGGATGGATTTCGCCGTAGGTTGCCAGCGTATTGGGACCAAGCGCGATTGTTCCTGCTCGCCCCGGATGGAACCACGCCGGCACCTTGCGGTTGATTTGCGCGCGCAGCGGTGCGCCAAGCGCGGCCAGAACGGCTTCGGCGTCCGCTTTGGCATCATAGATATCCACCAAGCGGCGGGAGCCATAGGGATCGCGCGGCGCTGTGTGACCGGTCAGAATCCCTGTGGCCTCGATATGCTGTTCACCCGGCTCGCCGCCGGAAAAGGCCGGGCCAACCTCTGCCAAAGCCAGATCCATGAAGCCCCGTGCCTGATTGCGGGCCGCTGCGCGCAGAAGGCCCGGCAACAGATCGGGTCGCAGATGCGACATCTCGGATGAGATCGGGTTGTCGACCTGCACCGCATCGCTGCCCCCGCCAAACAGCGCCGCCGCCGGTTGGTCGATAAAGGAATAGGTGACACATTCATTGTAGCCCAAAGACGCCAAGGTGCGACGGGCGCTGCGTTCGCGGGTTTGCGCGGAGGTCAGGATCGGTGCCGGAACGCCGGGTTGCAGGCGTGGCAGTGGTTTGCCCACCAGCTTTGACAATGAGGCCACGCGCGCAATCTCCTCCACAAGATCGGCCTCCCCACGCACATCCGGCCGCCATGTCGGCGGGGTGGCCATATTCCCGGTCAGCGCAAAGCCCAAAGCGGTCAGCGTCTGGCGCTGTTCGGATTCGGACAGTTCCATCCCGACAAGGGATGCCATGCGGCTTGGGTCAAACCTGTACTCCCGCTTTGTGTCAGGCACCGCGCCATCCGTCACCACATGCGAAGCCTCACCGCCGCAGATATCAAGGATCATCTGCGTTGCCGCATGAAGCCCCGGCAAGGTGAACGCCGGGTCCGCACCCCGTTCAAACCGATAGCGCGCGTCGGAGTTGATTTTCAGCGCGCGACCCGTGGTGGCAACGGTGATCGGATCCCAGTAGGCGGATTCCAGAAATACATCGGTTGTCGTCTCGGTACAGCCGGAATGCTCTCCCCCCATGATCCCCGCAAGGGATTCCGGGCCGTTGTCATCGGCGATCACCATTTGCGTTTGATCAGGCGCATAGGTCTTGCCATCCAATGCCAGCAGGGTTTCGCCGGGCTGTGCGAAGCGGACGCGCAAATCACCTACCACTTTTCCCGCGTCAAAGACATGCAATGGACGGTTGAGGCCGAAGGTGAAGTAATTGGTGATATCGACCAGCGCCGAGATCGGTCGCAAGCCAATCGCGCGCAACCTCGCCTGCATCCATGTCGGGGAGGGGCCGTTCTTGACGCCACGGATCACCCGCCCGGTGAAATACGGTGCAGCCTTTGCCTTTAGCGTATCGTCGATCCTGATGCCGATCGGGCTTGGGAAGCTGCCCTTGATCTCGGCAATCTCCAGCGGTTTCAGCTTGCCCAGACCGCGCGCGGCCAAGTCACGCGCAAGACCGCGCACGCCAAGCGCATCGGGGCGGTTGGGGGTGATCTTGACGTAGATCATCGGGTCATTCAGCCCGCGATAGTCAATGAAGCGTTCCCCCAAAGGCGCGTCGCTTGGCAGGTCGATGATGCCATCATGGTCATCGGACAGCATCAATTCGCGCTCCGAACACAGCATCCCATTGCTATCCTCTCCGCGAATATTGCCGGGTTTCAGATCAACGCCGGTTCCCGGAACATGGGTGCCAACCGGGGCGAAGACGCCGACAAGCCCGGTGCGGGCATTGGGTGCGCCGCAAACGACCTGCACTTCCTGTGATGCGGTGCCGGGGCCGCCGGGCCAGGTTTCCACCCGGCAGACGCGCAGACGGTCGGCGTTGGGATGCTGCACCGCCTCGATCACTCGGCAAATGCGGAACGCACCCAGACTGTCGGCCGGATTTTCGACCGCTTCCACCTCATGGCCGAGATCGGTCAGCGCGAAAAGGATGTCATCCAGCGGTGCGGTGGTCTCAAGATGATCCTTGAGCCAGGACAGGGTGAGTTTCATGACAGGACTCCTTTATGGCGCGGCAGGCGGGCTTTTGTCAGGGCATTGCCCCGGTTCCCCCCAATTTTCGACAGATTTGACAGGTTAGATAGAGTTTACGTTGAAACAGGTGGTACGATCATGTCAGTAGATTGGAAAGACCGGATTGCAGGAATCAAGCGTATTGCCTTGGCTTTGGGTGTGATGGCATTGTGTGCCGTCGCCAGCCTCCAGTATAAAGCGCTGAACGGAACCGGTGGTCCGGGAATATTCCAGACGAAGAACGCACAAACGGCCAGTTGCAGCCTGAAAGACGCGGGCGGTACGTTCGCGATGTTCAATTGCGCCGTGAAAACCTCGCGCGCCAAGGTGTCCTCGATCCAGTTCCTGAGTGCCGAACGGTCTGGCAAAGAGTCAGGTTCCTGGTTCAAACACCCTTAGATATCATCGCCAACCGGACCGAACGACGTAATCGCAACCGTTTCGAACCTCGGCGCGCGTCAATCATTGCTGCTGTCAAGTGATTGCCAAACTTCGCTGTTTTGCGCAGAAATGCGAACGCCCTGCCTGTCTGCTGCCCGAATACTGACGCAATGGTTTCCGTTTGCGAAACGGATTGTCGCCGGAAGCACATCGGCTTTGTGGATTTTTGCTTAACGAATATTCGTGTATCACGTCTGCATGGATAAATGGCTGGAAATCCCCAAGGATCGCAAACGTATGCCGGTGGGGCGGCTTTGTTTGATCATGGCGTTGACCTGTTTGCTCCTGCTGATGCTGCTCGACCGCGAGGTGGTCGTGGTGGCGCTGATCGTATTGACCGGGTTTGGCGTCGGCTGACGGGGCTTAGATCGGGCGGAGCGGGGCGTTCCTGTCGGTCAGATGCGCCAGCAACCACGGCAAGGCGCGCCGGTCCAACACCTGTATCGGCAGGGATAGAGCTGCGGGGTTTTCAAGCACATCGAGATAGAAGATTGTGCCGATCTCATCTTGGCCGCGCGGCATTTCGCCCTGATGGAAGCGCCCAAGCGGAATCAGGTCATCGGTCTGCCACGGACCTGCCGCCTCCCCGTTTTCGGGTTGAAAGCCAAGGTTGATGGTGCAGTCAAATCCATAACGCCCGCGTTGCAGGTGCAGCGAAACCGTTCCAAGCGGGCCTTGCCGTGCCCATGATTTCGGTTTTGCGGTGAAGCCATGCGCCTGCGCAACCGCGTCGATTGCGGCGAGGATTGCTTGTACCGCCTGTTCACGTTTTTCGGGAAAACCGGGATCATTGGCCGCAAGATGCGCGCGCACCGCGTTGTCGGGTTTCCCTTGGTCAACCACGTCCGCCGGATAGTCTTCAACCACTTCAGCGGGTGTTACGGCACCCACCTGCGCCTTTCGATTGGCCAGGAGGGAACGGAATAGATCGGCAATGGGCATCGGTCGGCCTTGTTGAAACCATGTACCGCCCACAGAACACGGATTAACGCAGGAAGGAAGCCATGTGATCAGCAGGACGCGCGGTTTTGGCGGTGGCAGTGTCTGGCATCTATGGCACCTGTCGCCTGCGCTTGTGCACAGATAAGGCACCCTTTGGCCGGTTTTGCTGACCGGAAACACATTTGCAAATCTTGCCGAGTTGCAATCAGCCCTTTCGCGCGTCATATACCGAAATGACCCGAAGGGAGTGCAGAATGAACTATCTCGAGTTTGAAAAGCCGCTGGCAGAGATTGAAGGCAAGGCCGAAGAGCTGCGCGCGATGGCGCGGTCCAACAAAGAGATGGACGTGGAAAAGGAAGCGGCAGGGCTGGATGCCAAGGCGGCGACTCTGTTGCGCGATCTGTACAAAGGCTTGACCCCTTGGCAGAAATGCCAGGTTGCGCGCCACCCGGATCGACCGCATTGCAAGGACTACATCCACGCTCTTTTCACCGATTACACCCCTTTGGCGGGCGACCGGAACTTTGCCGATGACCATGCGGTCATGGGTGGGTTGGCGCGCTTCAACGATGCTCCAGTAATGGTGATCGGCCATGAAAAGGGTCATGACACCAAAACCCGGATCGAGCATAACTTCGGCATGGCACGCCCCGAAGGTTATCGCAAAGCCGTGCGCCTGATGGATATGGCGCATCGTTTTGGCCTGCCGCTGGTGACGTTGGTGGACACGCCCGGCGCCTATCCCGGCAAAGGCGCGGAGGAGCGTGGCCAGTCAGAAGCCATTGCGCGGTCGACCCAGAAATGTCTGGAGATCGGCGTGCCGTTGATTGCGGTTGTAATCGGTGAAGGTGGGTCGGGCGGCGCGGTCGCATTTGCCACCGCGAACCGGATCGCGATGCTGGAACACTCGGTCTATTCGGTGATCAGCCCGGAAGGCTGCGCCTCCATCCTGTGGAAAGACGCCGAAAAGATGCGCGAAGCCGCCGAAGCCTTGCGGCTGACAGCGCAGGATTTGCAGAAACTGGGCGTTATTGACCGGGTGATTGCGGAACCTGTCGGCGGCGCGCAGCGCGGGCCGGCGGCGACGATCGCCGCAGTGGGCAAGGCGATTGAAACGATGCTGGCAGAGCTTTCGGGCAAGGCACCCGATGCGCTGATCAAGGACCGTCGGCAAAAGTTCATCAACATGGGCTCCAAAGGGCTTGCGGCCTGAACCATGGGAAATGCCTGGGCAGCACTGATCCTTGCGGGACTGTTGGAAATCGGCTGGGCGCTCGGCCTGAAATACTCGGACGGGTTCACCCGGCTGCTTCCCTCAGTCGTCACGGTTCTGGGGGCGCTGGCGAGCTTTTTCCTGCTTAGCCATGCGATGAAAACCTTGCCCGTCGGCACCGCCTACGCGGTTTGGGTCGGTATCGGTACGGTGGGAACTGCAACGCTCGCGGTAATCCTGTTCGGAGAACCGGTGAATGTCATGCGGGTTACCGGCATCGGGCTGATCGTTGCAGGAATCGCGGCGCTGAAACTGGCCTGACATTCGCTTTGCGCCATCGCCTGTGGTGGCGTCACCGGGCACCGCATCCACAATCATCCGGAATCCGATTTGGTCGGGAACTCGCGGCTAACTTTGCAACCTGTGATTTATACGCCTTGGGCGTCACTGATGAACGGATTCTCGCCAACGGTCAAAATTCTTTGGAACCGGAACACGGTTGTCTGTGTTGTCTGGGCAGAGCGTCAAGAGAGGCGCTGAACCATCTAACATATGGAGAACTATGATGAAAAAACTCATGATCTCAACAGCATTGGTTGCGTTCACCGGTATTGCCGCGTTCGCGCAGACGACGACAACCGGCACGCAACCGCCGGCAACGACTGGAACGGAAGTCACCCCTGCACCGGCCCCAGACGCGACGACCGCTGCGCCGGCGACGGATGCAACCACAACCGCGCCTGCCGCAGCGACGACCCCGATGATGCCGCCGATGACGCATGAGGGATATGCTGCCGCGAAGCCCGAGGTGCTGACGGCCGAGGCGCTGACCGGTGCGCGCGTCTATGACGCGAATGACAAGGACGTGGGGGAGATCAGTTCTCTGTTGCTCAGCGATAGCGGGCAGGTCACCGAAGCGATCGTTGATGTCGGCGGCTTCCTCGGGATGGGCGAAAAGCCCGTTGCGCTGAAAATGTCGGACCTGCAAATCCTGCAAGGCGACAACGGCGGCGACTTCCGCGTTTACGTCAGCCAGACCAAGGAACAACTGGAAGCGATGCCTGACTACAAGAAGTAAGGCTTTGGTTTCAGGTCAGGGGCAACAATCCGCCCCTGAACGCCCGCAGCCCGAAAGGGGTGCGGGTTTTTTCGTGGCGATACGTGCGCACAAGGTCAATGCGCCATGAACACCGGTACTTTTGCGGTTTCCAGCATGTTGCGGGTTGATCCGCCCAGAATTGCCTCGCGAAAGCGGGAATGGCCGTAAGCCCCCATCACCACCATATCGGCATTCATGTCGCTGGCATGGCGATTCAACACGTCAGAGGTGCGCGGCATCGTTCGCGCCAGTACCGAGACCTCGGCCTTGACGCCATGCCGCACCAGCATTTGACACAGTGCGCCACCGGGGTCCGACCGTTCGGCACCATGCTGCGGCGGGTCAACCACGGTGATCCAGACCTGATCGGCGGCGCGGAGGAAGGGCAGCGCGTGGCGAATGGCGATCATCGCTTCGCGGCCCTGATTCCAGCCGATGACAATCCGCTTACCGATCTTTTCAGCGTCAAAGGGCCCATCGGGCAGCACCAGAACCGGTGCCTGCCCTTCGAACATCGCGGATTCGATGATGGTTTCCTCCTCGTCACTGTGACCCGCGCCATAAGGTTGTGCCAGAACCACCAGATCGGCAAAGCGGGCGCGCATCGCGATAAGGTTCGACATGCCGCCGATCATCGCCAGCGCACTGTCACTCGACCAGCGCAGCGATGGGGACGCGGCCGCCGCTGCCTTGCGCACCGCTGCCTCGACGGCTTTGACGTCATCCTCGGCGCGTTCCTGTGAGGCCTGAAGAATCACCGCACTCGCACCGATATAGGAATATCCAAGCTGCGTGCGGTCGATGCCAAGCGCAAGCGCCTCCAGATGGGCATCCTGCGCGAGTGCGAGCGAGGCGGCAGCCGCAAAAGTCTGCGGCGCACGCTCTGCATCCGCACAGATGGTAAGCAGCGATTTGTAGGCCATGGTCAGCGACTCCCTCTGAAAACATGCGCTTCTGCGCATCACGACACTTCTGCAACTCAACGTCGGTTTGCACAATACCAACTGTCAAACAAAGATGGTGGCTTCATTGACATGGATCAAGGCAGCCCGCATTCTGCTCCGTCAAAAGCAGACAAGAAGCCATGCCCGGCCCGCATCTGCGGGGGCTGTTGGCACGACACGAGGGACGAAAAGATGTGGGATTATTTCAAACTGATCGCGCTGGCGCTTATCACGCTGCTGGCCGCGATTGCCGCCAATTACGCGCGTGATCCGGCCTATATGGTCAATGCGCTGACGGTCATGCTTGCCGCCGGTGGCGTGTTCCTGTGGTCGGTGCGCCGCGTGGGAGAGCCAAAAGCGGCCACCCCGCAAAACGAGTATTTTGACGGCGTGGTGCGCGCGGGCGTAATTGCAACCTCCCTTTGGGGGGTGGTCGGCTTTCTGGTCGGCGTTATCATCGCATTCCAACTGGCGTTCCCGGTGCTGAACTGGGAATGGGCGCAAGGTTTCACCAACTTCGGGCGTTTGCGACCGCTGCACACATCGGCGGTTATCTTTGCCTTTGGTGGCAACGCACTGATCGCGACTTCGTTTTATGTGGTGCAGCGCACCTCTGCCGCGCGACTTTGGGGCGGAAACCTTGGCTGGTTCGTGTTTTGGGGCTACCAGCTTTTCATCGTACTGGCCGCGACGGGCTATGTTTTGGGCGCAACCCAATCCAAGGAATATGCAGAGCCGGAATGGTATGTCGATTGGTGGCTGACGATTGTGTGGCTGTCCTATCTCGCGGTGTTCCTAGGCACGATCATCAAGCGCCGCGAACCGCATATCTATGTTGCCAACTGGTTTTACCTTGGCTTCATCATCACCGTCGCGATGCTGCATGTGTTCAACAACCTGTCGATCCCGGTGTCGATCTTCGGCTCCAAGTCGGTGCAGGTATTTTCCGGCGTGCAGGATGCGATGGTGCAATGGTGGTACGGCCACAACGCCGTGGGCTTTTTCCTGACTGCCGGGTTCCTTGGCATGATGTATTACTTTGTCCCCAAACAGGCAGAGCGCCCGGTCTATAGCTACAAACTGTCGATCATCCACTTCTGGGCGCTGATTTTCCTGTATATCTGGGCCGGTCCGCACCATTTGCATTACACGGCGTTGCCCGATTGGGCCGCGACCCTTGGTATGGTGTTTTCCATCATGCTCTGGATGCCAAGCTGGGGCGGGATGATCAACGGGCTGATGACGCTTTCCGGCGCTTGGGACAAGCTGCGCACCGATCCCGTGATTCGGATGATGGTGGTCAGCATCGGCTTTTACGGCATGTCGACCTTTGAAGGCCCGATGATGTCGATCAAGGCGGTGAACTCGCTTAGCCATTACACCGACTGGACCATCGGACACGTTCATTCCGGCGCGCTTGGCTGGAACGGCATGATCACCTTTGGCGCGCTGTATTACATGACGCCGAAGCTGTGGAACCGCGCCGGGCTTTACAGCCTGAAGCTGGTAAGCTGGCACTTCTGGCTCGCCACCATCGGGATCGTCTTGTACGCCTCTGCGATGTGGGTTTCGGGGATCATGGAAGGCCTGATGTGGCGTGAAGTGGACAGCAATGGATTCCTCGTGAATGCCTTTGCGGACACGGTTGTTGCCAAGCATCCGATGCTGGTGGTCCGCGGAATTGGCGGGCTCATGTTCCTGACCGGCGGAATCATCATGTGTTACAACCTTTGGATGACCGTGCGTGCGCAGCCTGAACAGGCCAGCGACAACGCCTTTGTCCCCGCTGAATGACCGGAGAGAACCATGTCCATTCTTGACAAACACAAGGCGATTGAAACCAACGCAAGTTTGCTTTTGATCCTGTCGTTTCTGGTCGTCAGCATCGGCGGTCTGGTGCAGATCGTGCCGCTGTTCTATCTGGAAAACACCATCGAAAAGGTAGAGGGGATGCGTCCCTATACACCGTTGGAGTTGACCGGGCGTGATATTTATATCCGCGAGGGGTGTTCCAACTGCCACAGTCAAATGATCCGCCCCATGCGGGATGAGGTGGAGCGGTATGGCCATTACTCGCTGGCGGCGGAATCGATGTATGACCATCCATTCCAATGGGGGTCAAAGCGCACAGGGCCGGACCTTGCCCGCGTTGGCGACCGCTATTCCGACGCTTGGCATGTCGACCATCTGAAAGACCCGCAATCGGTGGTGCCGGAATCGATCATGCCGAAATATGGCTTCCTGATGAACCAGCAACTTGACGGAAAATATATCGGTGATTTGATGGCAACCCATCGTTTCGTCGGCGTACCTTACACCGATGAGATGCTGGAAAATGCGGTTGCCGATTTCAAGGCACAGGCCGATCCGGACAGCAACTATGACGGGTTGCAGGAACGCTATGCCAAAACCTCCGTGCGCAATTTTGACGACCGCCCCGGTGTTTCTGAAATGGATGCGCTGGTGGCCTATCTGCAAGTGCTTGGAACCATGGTTGATTTCTCGACCTTCCAGCCTGTCGCAAGTCGCTGAGGGGGTATCATGGAACAGTATTCCATTCTTCGACAGTTCGCCGACAGTTGGATGTTGATTGTCCTGACACTGGTTTTTGTCGGCGTGATTGTCTGGGTATTCCGCCCCGGCAGTCGCAAATCCCAGGATCAGACCGCAAAATCCATCTTCCAGAACGAAGACAAACCGGCCCCTGAAGAATCTGACCCGTCGAAGGAGGATCAGAAATGAGCAAGAAATCCATGCGGCACCAAGAAGGTGATCCGAACACCACGGGCCATAGCTGGGACGGGATTGAGGAGTTTGACAACCCGATGCCGCGCTGGTGGTTGTGGAGCTTTTACGCCTGCATCGCCTTTGCGGCAGTCTATTCCGTGCTCTATCCGGCATGGCCCTTGATTCATGGCGCGACACCGGGCCTGCTCGGTGCGTCAACCCGTGCCGATGTGGCGGTGGAGATACAGGAGTTTGCGGATCGCAACGGCCCTATCCGTCAGAAATTGGTTGATGCGGAATTGGCGCAGATTCCCAACGACCCGGAACTGTCAGGCTATGCCCGCAACGCCGGTGCCGCTGTGTTCCGGACCTGGTGCGCGCAGTGCCATGGCTCGGGTGCTGCCGGGGTTCAAGCCTCGGGCTATCCGAACCTGTTGGATGACGATTGGCTTTGGGGTGGCAGTATGGAGGCGATCCATACCACTATCTCCCACGGTATCCGCAACACCACCGACGATGATGCCCGTCAATCCGAAATGCCACGTTTTGGCGTCGATGACATGCTGGACAAGACGCAGATTGCCGATGTCGTTCAATATGTCCGCCAGATTTCGGGGCAAGAGCATGATGCGGCTTTGGCGACAGCCGGTGCAACGGTGTTCGCGGATAATTGCGCCGCCTGTCATGGCGATGACGGTAAAGGCAACCGTGATCTGGGTGCGCCGAACCTGACCGATGCGATCTGGCTTTATGGAGGTGATGTTGCTGACCTGACCCATACCGTCACCTATTCCCGCGCGGGGGTGATGCCGAACTGGAACACCCGGCTGAGCGAGGCCGATATTCGGGCGGTGACGACCTATGTGCATGGTTTGGGCGGCGGTGAGTAACCACGTCATGCCGCAGTAATAAATGCGCCTCCCGCTTTACATCGGGGGGCGTTTCGCGTTTTGATCGCATAAGCAGGAGGGGTGCGGATGCAACAGCTTTTGGCCGAAGTCCGGGCCTGCACCGTCTGTAAGGATTTGCCCTTGGGACCGGCCCCTTTGCTTCAGGCAAGTGCGACCGCGCGCATCTTGATTGCAGGGCAGGCACCGGGGCGCTTGACCCATCTCAAGGGTATTCCGTTTGATGATGTGTCAGGCAACCGGTTGCGCGAGTGGCTGGGGTTGGACCGACCTGCATTCTACGACGCCAGCAAAGTGGCGATCCTGCCGATGGGGTTCTGTTTCCCCGGCACCGGCAAATCCGGCGATTTGCCGCCCCGCGCCGAATGTGCGCCGCTGTGGCGCGCGCGTTTGTTGGCGCAAATGCCAGAAATTGCGCTGATCCTTGTCATTGGTCGCTACGCGATGGATTGGCATTTGCCTGGGTCCAAAGGCCGACCGATCAAGGATATCGCACAGGAAATGGGAACGGAGGCGCGCGAAATGGTGCTGCCGCATCCCAGTCCGCGCAACAATCGCTGGCTTGCCAAAAACCCTTGGTTTGAGGCGGATGTGCTGCCGAGATTGCGCGCCCGCGTGGCGGCGCTGACCGCCGCTTAGAGTGTTTTGCCTTAAACTTGAATCGCAATTCTCTGCCTCTCCCCGTTGGTTCGAACGCGAATTGTGATGCTGAATGGCGCAGGTTAAAAGCGAAACGCTTTAACCCATCGTCTTGGTGCCGCCGCGCTGACGGATGCGTTTGGCGTCCTTGCGGGAAATCCAGATTGCCAACCCGGACCATGCGCCGATATAGAAAACACCGATGGCAAGGATGACCCATCCCGGAACCGGGCCTATATCCGCCCTGCTGACGAATTCTTCCAAATCTGCGGCCGGGGTGGGGTGGACCGTCAGCTTTCCGACAAATGCCATGGTTTGAATAAGCAGAATCCAAAGGTAATTGCTGCGCACCCGCCGCGCCATCGCGGTCATATAGCTGACATGGTATTGCGGATAATTGTAGTCATTGGCCAGAACGGTCTGCCAATCGGTTTCGGTGTGCAGATCGCCGTCAATCAGCATCGGCACATAGAAATTCTTTTCGATCCAGCGCGTCCGCGCCCGCCAGACGTTAAAAAAGCGATAGCGCCGGGTTTCCAGCGACAGAAACAGGATGATCAGAACGCCGACCAGCAAAAGCGGCAACGGCGATGCCTCGGGCGATGAAAACGTGATTGAAAGCGCGACCCCAAGCGTTACCACTGACCAGTTCGTCGTGGTGTCCAGCCGCGTCCGCCAGATCGTGCTGCGATAAACTTCGCCGCGATAAAGATGTGCCAGTGCGCCGATCTCAGCGACCGAAAACTCGTTGCTGCCGTCCCCGCTCCGCTTTTCTGCCATCTGTCCTCCAAGACCACCGCCGCAGCGGTCTTCCTTTGCCCGATCATGGCACAAATTGCCGCCGCAGGTCAAAACTGTAAAATGGGTACATCTTTATCGACGCTGCTACCGGTTTCCATATTGGGGTGGGCGCAAGTGCCACAGTGAAACCTGCATCTGCAATGCTCTATTGATACAGGTCAATGTGTACGGTGCCGGGATGCAGGATACCAAGCGCGAAGTCAGAATGCCGGAGAGATGCCAGTGAGCAGTCAGGATAGCGAACCAAGTGAGCTTTTCATCAAGCGGGAGCCGATCTTCCCCCGCCGGGTCAAAGGTGCGTTTCGCAATCTGAAATGGTGGATCATGGCATTTACGCTGGGCATCTATTACATCACGCCCTGGCTGCGTTGGGATCGAGGTCCAAGCCTTCCGGATCAAGCGGTCCTGGTCGATCTGGCGAACCGGCGTTTCTTCTTCTTCATGATCGAGATCTGGCCGCATGAGTTTTACTTCGTTGCCGGCTTGTTGATCATGGCGGGCTTGGGGCTGTTCTTGTTCACCTCTGCCGCCGGGCGGGTCTGGTGCGGCTATGCCTGCCCGCAGACCGTCTGGACGGACCTGTTCATTCTGGTCGAACGCTGGATTGAGGGCGACCGCAACGCGCGGTTGCGGTTGTTCCGGGCAAAATGGGGTGCAGAGAAAATCCGCAAGCGGTTGGCGAAATGGGCGGTGTGGTTGCTGATCGCGGTCGCCACCGGGGGCGCTTGGGTGTTCTATTTCACCGACGCGCCAACGCTCGCGCGGAACCTTGTCACCGGGCAGGCGCATCTGGTGGCCTATATGACCATCGCGATCCTGACTGCGACGACGTTTTTCTTTGGCGGTTTTTTCCGCGAACAGATCTGTATCTACGCCTGCCCCTGGCCCCGGATTCAGGCGGCAATGATGGATGAGGACACGCTGACCATTGCATATCGCGACTGGCGGGGTGAACCGCGCGGCAAGTTGCAAAAAGGGGTCGTTGCCGATGGGCGCGGCGATTGCATTGATTGCATGGCTTGTGTCAATGTCTGCCCGATGGGGATTGATATTCGCGATGGCCAGCAAATGGCCTGCATCACCTGCGGGCTGTGCATCGACGCCTGCAATGATGTGATGGACCGGATCGGACGCCCGCGTGATCTGATCGGCTATCTCGCCTTCACCGATGAGGAGGCGGAGAAGAAGGGTGCGCCGCCGAAATCGGTGTGGAAGCACGTCTTTCGTCCGCGGACCATCATGTACACGACCCTATGGTCGGCGGTGGGCATCGGCCTTGTGGTGGCCTTGTTCCTGCGCACCGCAATTGACGTGAACGTGACCCCGGTGCGCAACCCGACCTTTGTTACCTTGTCGGACGGCTCCATCCGCAATACCTATGACGTGCGGCTGTTGAACAAGCAGGGCCATGATGTGACATTTGATCTGTCGCTGACCTCCGAAGTGCCTTTGGCGATTTCGCTGGAAGGCACCGATAAGCTGAGCGTGCTGGTCAAGGCGAATGAGCAGCAGACCCAGCGTGTGTATGTCGTGGCGGCAGCGGGTTCACCGGCAGCACTATCCAACCGGACGGATTTGCGGCTTTGGGTGGAACAGCAAGGCACGTCAGACCGGGTTTATCACGACACGATCTTCAACGGCAAAGGGCGATAGCATGACTGACGCAAGCGAATTCCGCATCACCGGGCGCAAGGTGGCAGCCTTCACCGTCGGCGCATTCGGCATCATCATCGCGGTCAATCTGGTGATGGCCTATAAGGCGGTCAGCACTTTTCCGGGGTTGGAGGTGCCGAATTCCTATGTCGCGAGTCAAGAATTTGACCGCGCCAAAGCCGCGCAGATTGCGCTGGGTTGGGATTTGGTGCCGGAATATGACGCGATAGCGAAAGAACTGCGTCTGGTCTTTACCGACATCGCGGGCCTGCCCGCCGACGTGGCCTCGCTTGGCGTTCTGGTCGGGCGGACCACCGAAGCGCGGGAAGATATGCGCCCCGAATTTCTACGGCGCGGCGGGGCATTCGTCGCCCCCATTGACCTGCATCGCGGGAAATGGATGCTGCAGGTGGAAGCGCGCGCCAAGGATGGCA
>NZ_JAKDLJ010000228.1 GCF_030452865.1 Pseudorhodobacter sp. | reverse complement strand
GGTTATTTCCTCGGCATCGACCTCACGCCATTGTTACAGGATCAGGGCGGCGGACCGTCCAGCGCACAGATCGGTCCCCCGGCGGAGATGACGCCCGCAGATGTGGCGGCAGGCAAATTCGTGGCAGTGACGCTGGCCGATACCGAGGAGGTCTGGGCCGATGTGTTCAAGGATCAGTTGCAGCGCAGCTATAGCCCTGCGATTTTGGTGCTTTACAAGGGCGTTACGGCATCACCTTGCGGCGGTGCGTCCGGGGCGACCGGGCCGTTCTACTGCCCTGGCGACAAGAAAGTGTATCTCGATACGGATTTCTTCGTGACACTCGACAAGCAGCTTGGCGCGAAGGGCGATTTTGCGGCGGCCTATGTTGTCGCGCATGAAATCGGCCACCATGTTCAGGATGAGCTGGGGATTCTGTCGAAGGCCAATGAGGTGCGTTCCACCGTGTCCCAGGCTGACAGCAACGCAATCTCGGTTCAGATCGAATTGCAGGCGGATTGTTTTGCCGGCATTTGGGCGCGCCACGCGCAAAAGCAATTCGGCAGTATCGACCGCGGTGATCTGGAAGAGGCGGTGAACGCGGCGAAGCGCATTGGCGATGACACCTTGCAGCGCAATGCCGGACGTATCCCCAGCCCGCACAGCTTTACGCATGGCACCTCGGAACAACGCTCACGCTGGTTTGCGACGGGGTATGACTCCGGTGCGTTGGGCGACTGCGATACATTCTCCAATCGCAATCCCTAAATCTGGAATTGCGGCTGACTGCCGATTGACGCGCCGCAAAAGGCGCGCTACATCGCACCCACTGGGCCCGAGTGGCGGAATGGTAGACGCAGGGGATTCAAAATCCCCCGTCGCAAGACGTGGGAGTTCGAGTCTCCCCTCGGGCACCAGTTTTCAACCTTCTTCCGAGTTTGGATGCCGGTCCCACCGAAGCCACTCGGTTGCGGCGATCCGGTTCAGACAAATGTGGCGGAATAACGAAAGATTTTAGGCGAAGTGATTCGGCCCGTTTACCATGATTGTTGCTAGTTGACGGGTTTTGCAGCAGAAAATCGATGGTTTGTTTCCGGGGACGGCGCTGAGGATAGGGTGGGGTGAGCGTGACCGGCGGAAATGAACAAAAGTGATTAACGCCCGAATCACCCCCGTTTTTGTTTCGAAATCGCGAACAGTATGGGCGGCAATTTGCCGGATTAGTGATAGTTGGTACATGGAACCCCGCCAAACCTGCCGATCTGGCTAGGTTGACGGTGCGAAATCGGAAACAATCACCTCTCCGATGTCACTGGAAGGAATACGGCTTTCATGTGGCAAAACCGCGCCTTAACCATGCCGCAACGGTGACTGGTGCAGCGATTTTGCTTTTCGTCCCGTTCAACTCGCTGTATTAATTGTTTGTCTCTATCTGGATAGGGACGTGGCCGTGGGGGCGGTCGGTATGAGTGGTGCATGCGCTGCCGGTTTGTGGCGCATAGCAAGTGAAAGATGCTGCCGCAAAGGGGTGTGTTACCCTTCGTTATCTGCGACTTTCGGGTCATAGCCCCAAAGCCGCGATGCAGCACCTTCCTCCTCACTCCATCGGACTGGCTTCGTAATGGCGTAGAGACCGGGATTCCCCGGTTCGCGTTGAGCTTGCGGCAGCATTTGCCGTGTTTGATGGGGCGTCCTTGGTCTTGAACCCTGGGTCTCTGCTGATGTGAGGAATTTGGAAGATGCCTGTTTTTTCTCTGTACAACTTCAATGATGGTGGCGTCTACAATGGCGGCTACCTGGTTGCTGCCGATTCCGCGCTCGCGAACGGCGCAGAGGATGGTGCCTATTTCAACGGCGCGCATCCGAGCGGTGGCCGCGCCATACTTGATGGCGTCGACGACAAGGTAAAGATATACCCGGATGACGAATTCCAACTGTCGCGCGGTACGCTGGAAATCCAGTTCTCGCAGACCCAGCAAGTCGGCACCGGGCCGAACACGGTTCTGTCGCGCGATTCGGTCGGCGAGCATCCCGGTGGCTTCCGGATCGAGGTGATGCCGGACGGGTCTGTGCAGATCTCGCATGAATCCGCAGGCGATACGACGACCTTCAATACCGGCGCGGGTTTTGTGAACCCGAATGATGAGGTCAACGTCAGCTATTCCTGGGACGAAGCCAGCGGTGGTGCGGTCCATATCAACAACCTGACCACTTCCGATTCCTATGATGACACGGTGCCTGCCGGGTTGACGATGGATCAGGGGTCGGACAGCCAGCCGTGGATGATCGGCGCCGGACAGTCGCAATCCGATCCGGACATGCTGAACAACCTTGATGATTATTTCCAGGGCTCGGCGGAATATTTCTCGATTTCCGACACGGTTGACAACCTTTCGGGTGATCCGACGGCGAACCCGGATACGGCGGAAACCGATGAGGATACGCTGGTCGAGATTCCGGTTCTGGACAATGACACGGACCCCAATGGTCAACCGTTGTCGATCAACGGCACCCCGACCGCCGCGAACGGCACTGTTACCGTGACGCCGGATGGCGCGTTGCAATACATGCCGAACCCGGATTTCAACGGGACGGATACCATCAACTATGAAATCGCCGATCCCGATGGCAACACGTCCTCGTCGACGGTGACGGTGACGGTCAACCCGGTGAATGACGCACCGGTTGCGGTGGATGACACTGCATCGACAGGGGTTGGGCAACCCGTGGTGATCGACCTGATCGCCAATGATACCGATGTTGACAACCCGAATTCCAGCCTGTCGATCCTTGGCACGCCGACCTCGGCGAATGGGACTGTGGTGGTCAATCCTGATGGCCGCTCTGTCACCTTTACGCCGACCGGCGGGTTCAGTGGTGCGGCGGTGATCAGCTATACCGTGACCGACCCGGACGGCTTGACTGATGATGGCATCGCCACGGTGACGGTCGGTGGTGGTGGCTCGGGGCCGGACGGTTATGTCGACGGCACAGCGGGCAACGATTATATCGACACGTTCTACACCGGCGATCCGAATGGCGACATGGTCGACCACAATGATGCGATCCTGCCGGGCGATGCACCGAACGATGACCGCATCCGTGCGGGCAGTGGTGATGACACCATTTATGCCGGTCTGGGTAACGATCACGTCAACGCCGGTCCCGGCAATGATCTGGTCTATGGCGGCCCCGGCGACGACACGCTGCTGGGGGGCGATGGCAATGACACGCTTTACGGCGAGGATGGGAACGATTCCATCAACGGCGGCGCGGGCGATGATTTCGCCTATGGCGGCGCAGGCAATGATACCCTGCTCGGCGGATACGGCAATGATACGCTGATCGGCGGGGCCGGCAATGATTACGTCGAAGGCGGCGTTGGCGATGACCTGATCGACACCTCGGCCCCCGGACTTCCCATGCCGGATCGTGGCTACCCAGGTCTCTACCCGGCGGATACCGACCCGAACAACGATCTCGATACCGTTTATGGCGGCTATGGCAATGACACCATCACCACCGGCGATGATCGCGATCTGATCTATGGCGGCGTCGGCCATGACAATATCGACGGTGGCGTGGATGATGACACGATTTACGGCGGCCATGGCAATGATACGATCGTCGGCGGCGAAGGTTCCGACTATATCGAGGGCAACGAAGGCCACGACCTGATCTATGGCGGTCTGTCCCCGGCCTACCCGGACTCGGTGAACATCCCGGATGTCGGCGCGTTCCCCGACCTGCGGCCCGACAACGGCATGGACACGATCTATGGCGGCGATGGCAATGACACCATCTTCGGTCTGGACGACAACGACCTGATCTATGGCGGTGCTGGCGATGATCTGATCGACGCCGGGATCGACAATGATACCGTGTATGGCGACCGTGGCAATGACACCATCCGCGGTGGCGAAGGTGTCGACTCGCTTTATGGCGGTGCGGATCGTGACGTGTTCATCGTTGACAACCAACTTGCCGGTATCGGCGAAAAGCCGGATGGTTCGGTCAACTTCATCGACGGGAATGAGAACGGCGACGACTATGACACGCTTGACCTGCGGGGCGCTGGCCCGTTGCATGTGCAATATTCCCCGACCAACCCGGAGAATGGCACTGTCCATTTCTTTGACGAGCATGGCAACCCGACCGGGCATCTCGACTTCATCAATATCGAGAATGTCATTCCCTGCTTCACGCCGGGAACGATGATTGCCACGCCGAAGGGTGAGGTTCCGGTGGAGCATCTGAAGGTCGGCGACCGGGTTATCACCCGCGACAACGGCATTCAGGAAATCCGCTGGACCGGGGTGAAGAAGATGGATTGGGCGGCGCTGACGGCCAACCCGCATCTGCGCCCGGTGATGATCCGCCGTGGCAGCCTTGGCAACGGTCTGCCGGAGCGGGACATGATGGTCAGCCCGAACCACCGCGTTCTGGTGTCGAACGACCGTACCGCGCTTTACTTTGATGAGCATGAAGTGCTTGTCCCGGCCAAGCATCTGACCGGCGGCAAGGGGATATTCGAGGTCGAAAGCATCGGCACCAGCTATCTCCACTTCATGTTCGATCAGCATGAGGTTGTGCTGTCCGATGGAGCCTGGACGGAAAGTTTCCAACCGGGTGACCTGACGCTGAAAGGCATGGGCAACGCGCAGCGCAATGAGATTTTCGAGATCTTCCCGGAACTCAAGACCGAGGAAGGCCGCGAAAGCTATGCCGCAGCACGTCGCACCCTGAAAAAGCACGAAGCGAAATTACTGGTGCGCTGACGGCTGGCGGGAAACGGTTTATGCAGCAGCCTGCAACCAAAATTGCCGGCGCAAGGGAAGGGGGCGGAAACGCCCCCTTTTTTTGGTTTGTGCGTGTATTAACTGCGAGGAAGCGCTGCCGCGATTCCGGGTGCATCGGCGGATTGATTTGCACAGGGATTGACCCGTCCTGCTGCGGAACCGTCACGAAGCCGCCCAACTCCCGCCGCTTTTTCCGCGCAGGGATGAAGCTGAAGAGTTCTGCCCCGGTGCCGCGATTTTGTCGCGTCCGGGGGATATAAAACATAGTAAAAATTCGTGAGGTCGGGATGCCGTATACTTTGGATTGGGCCAGCGTTGGCAGCAATGGAACCTATTCGCTGGCGGATGGAACCGATACCGTCGGGGTCACGGTTTCCACTGCGACCAATGCGATGGGTCAAACCGCCAGTTCGATGACCAACGGCTCCCCTGCGGCAGCGGGGCTTTGGGTCAGCGGTCTGACGCAATCGGTGACCAGCACGTTGAACTTCGACTCGCCGGTCAGCAATTTCAGTTTTGAGATCTATGACATTGATGCCCAGGCCTTCAATCCGCAAACCCAGGCGGGGGGCTGGGCCGACAAGCTGACAATTCTGGTGACGGATGCGAACGGCAATGTAAAAGCGGTCAATTTCGGTGACCTGACTGCCGACCCATATCATTCCAACGTTGGCAACGTGCTCAGCGGTACAGGCAGCGCCAGTCCGAACGTCGAAACCTCGGGCGCGGCGGATAGTGTTCCGGTCACCATTGCAGGCCCGGTATCAAAGATCGAGTTCATTTTTGATCACGGCGATGACTACAGCCGAAGCGGTGCCTTCGGCATCGGCAATATGAGCTTTTCAGATTCGGGCCTGAATTACATCGTCGAAGGCACGTCGGGCGACGATCTGATTGATGATCTTTATTCGTTGGACCCTGAAGGCGACCGGATTGATGCCAACGACAACGCAGCAGGCAACAATGATGATGTGGTGCTTGCCGGGGATGGCAATGACACCGTGCGGTCCGGCCTTGGCAACGATTCCGTGGATGCCGGGATCGGCGATGACTCGGTTGTCGGCGCGGAGGGGGATGACACCCTGATCGGCGGCGAGGGCGATGACACGCTGATCGGTGATTTTGAAAGCGACAGTTCCATTGGCACGCGAGGCGATCCAGTGGCAGGACCGGGTGGCAATGACAGCTTGGTCGGTGGCGCG
>NZ_JAKDLJ010000227.1 GCF_030452865.1 Pseudorhodobacter sp. | reverse complement strand
TGACCGGACGCGATCCCGCCCTGCCCGCGCTCTATTGTGGCTCGCATCTGGATACTGTCAGCCAAGGCGGCGCCTATGACGGTCAGGCCGGGGTGGCAGCGGCGCTGGCGCTGGTGGCGGCGATGCGTGCAACAGGGGTGACACCGGAGGCCGATTTCGTCGTAACTGTTACCCGTGCCGAGGAAAGCGTCTGGTTTCCAGTGTCCTATATCGGGTCGCGGGCCGCATTGGGGCGGCTCCTGCCTGCCGATCTGGACGCCAAGCGCGTCGATACCGGGCGCAGCCTCGGCGATCACATGCGCGATCAGGGTTTCGACCCGGCTGCAATGATGGCAGCGCCAGCCCCCGGCCCGGCACGGTTTCTGGAGTTTCATATCGAACAAGGTCCGGTGCTTGACCATGCAGCCGAACCCTATGGCATCGTCACCGCAATCCGGGGCGGCCTGCGCTACCGCAATGCGATGGTCCATGGCGCCTGGGCCCATTCGGGTGCCGCGCCGCGCGCGGGGCGCGCCGATACTGTGGTGGCTTTCGCCTATCTGGTGATGGCTATGGACCGGGTATGGGTGGATTTTCTTGCCGCCGGGTCCGATCTGACGGTGACTTTCGGCAAGGTCGACGCGGCCACATCCGCGCATGCCATGGCCAAGGTTGCGGGAGAATTGGGATTCTGCCTTGACCTGCGATCGGAAAGTGTTGCCGTTCTCGATGCCGCAGATGTCGCATTGCGCCATGAAATCGCGCGGATAGAAGCCGAACGCCCAGGCATCCGCTTCGATCTGGGCCTTCAAAGCCGCAGCCAACCGGCACAGCTATCGGCTGCTATGGCCGACTGGGTTGCCGAAGGGTCCGCGCGGATCGGCGATAACCCGCGCCGGATGCTTTCGGGCGGCGGGCATGATGCCGCCGCTTTTTCCAGCGCCGGGTGGGACAGTACGATGGTTTTCATCCGCAACTGGAACGGAAGCCACTGTCCGGATGAGGCGATGGATAATGCCGATCTGGAGCGTGCGGTGCAGGCGGTCTTTGCGGTCTTGTCGGAAAATACCGCTCCATGAGCACGAAATCCCTGTCGCAAACCGCTTATGGCCGCATCCGGGATGATATTCTCGAAGGGAGGATTGCCCCGAACAGCATCCTGACCGAGCGCGACCTTGCGGCGTCTCTTGGAATTTCCCGCACGCCCTTGCGTTCAGCACTCTCCATGTTGGAGCGCGAGCAGGTTATCGAGCGGATGGTCAACGGCGCGATTCTGGTGCGCCGGATTTCGATAGAACATCTGCTGGATATCATTCAGCTTCGCCTTATCCTTGAAAAAGCCGCTGCCGGGCGGGCGGCAGAATTTGGGCTGTCGCCCGAACTCATCGCCGCGCGCGAAAAGCAGACCCAGTATCTGGAAGGCAACGCCGCTCAGTTTGAGGATTTCTGGCAGGACGACGGGGATTTCCATCGCGCCGTTGCGATGGCGGCCCGGCTTACGCTGCTGCCGGAACTGCTGGCCGAACAGCGCGCCATTGTGCAGCGCTGCACCATCATTCGCCATGAGATCAATTTCGCCGATCAGGCACGCGAACACATCGCCGTCATTGATGCCATTGCGGCAGGCGATCCTGCCGCCGCCCGCAGCGCCATGCTCCAGCATTTCGAAAACATGCGTGCCCGGACCTTGGGTTGGCTCGACCGGGGCTGAATCGGTGAACGGGCGCAGCCGTTCGGGTCTGCCGTCCCTTGGCGCGCAGTGACCGCCCCCTTGAACCCGCTCGTTCACCACCAGAACGGAACCCAATTTCCGTGAAACCGGGTCTGCAACTTTGTCCCGGCGGATTGCTCCGCCGGGAAAGACAAATCACGGACGGACTGATAGCCACCCGAATTTTTGCCGCGTGGTGCGGCGAAGGGAAGGAACATCCCAGCGGCAGTGCCGTGGCACGAGACGGCTACCATCGAAACCCCGTCGCATCCCATGGCCTCGTTTGCGTTCCGAAGATCCGGGGATCAGTCGGTCAGACTGCGGATCGGCTCTGCCGGTGCAGGGGAAAAGCCCACCAATTCGGTCGTCAGCTTTGCATAAGTGCCATCCGCGACCATCTCTGCCAGTGCCTTGTTGACCGCAGCGGTCAGGTTCGGTTTGCCCTTCTTGATGGCAAAGCCCTTCTGGATCGTGCTGACCGGTTCATCCAGCATTTTCAACGGCAGGCTCGACGTTTTGATGACATAGCCGGCCGCCACCGCATCCGTCACGATCGCATCGACATTGCCATTTGCCAAATCCTGGAAGCCATCGGATTCTGCCTTGTAGGCCTTGACCTCGCCCCCCAGTTCCGCAGCGATCTTTGTCCAGTTCGAAGCGACAAGACCACCGACCGGGTGGCCCTTCAGATCGGCTGGCGTTTTGATGTCGCTGTCCTGACGTACAACGACGCGACCGCCCGACTCCAACCAACCATCAGAGAAAGTCACCTGCTTCTGGCGCTCCTCCGTGATGTCCATGGCAACGCTGATGATGTCGTACTGATTGGCTTCCAACCCGATCAGCACACTTTCCCATTTCACCAGCACCGGATCGTATTCAAGGCCGAGACGGCGCGCAATCTCACCCATCACACGGATTTCCAGCCCGTCCAACTCGCCGTTCGGCGCGCGCATCGAGAATGGTGGATAGGTGCCCTCGGTTGCCGCACTCAGCTTGCCGGGGACAAGAAGTTCAAGTTCACCCGCAGCCTGGACCGGGCTGGCGAAGGTAAAGACGGCGGCGGCGATGGCACTTAAGGCCAGTGCTTTGATTTTCATTGGGTCTACCTCTGTGTTGCTAGGGTTTGTTTTGCGGGCTTGTCGTGGCTTGCAGCCGGGTTTCGGCAATAAGGGCGAGGAATTCTGCAAGGATCGTGGCACCGAGCAAGGCAGTTATCTGGCCCGGCCCGTCATAAAGCGGGTTGAGTTCAACCACGTCGAAACCGACCAGCGTTACACCCCGGATCATCCGCACAAGGGCAAGTGCCTCACGCGCGCTGGGGCCGCCACATTCCGGCGTCTGAACCCCCGGCGCGAATGCCGGATCAACGAAATCGAGATCAAAACTGGCATAGGAGGGGCCGCGGCCTGCGCGCTCAGCGACAAGGCGCGCGACTTCGCGCAAGCCAAGATCAAACATTTCGTCACAGGTTATAACTCTGTAGCCCAGATCCTCCGATTGGCTGACATCGGTTGGCTGGAACAGTGATCCGCGCAGGCCGATCTGGATTGAGCGCGAGGGATCAATCAATCCCTCCTCCACCGCGCGGCGAAACATAGTGCCGGCTGAATAGCGCTTGCCGTCAAAGTAACTGTCCCATGTGTCGGTATGACTGTCGAAATGGATCAGGCCAACCGGCCCGTGCCGATGCGCAACCGCCCGCAGCGCCGCAAGTGACACCGAATGATCGCCGCCGATCGCGCAAGGAATGACCCCTGCATCGACCAGCGTTGCGACAGAACGCTCCATCAGCGCGAGGCTTTCGATTTCGTAGCCCGGCACGACATTGGCGTCGCCGGCATCCGCGACCTTCAACACCTCAAATACGTTGATGTTGCCGCGCGACGGGTTGATCGGCCGCAGCATCACCGACATCGCGCGCAGCGCGTTCGGGCCAAAGCGCGCGCCGGTGCGATAGGGCGCACCAGAATCCGACGGCAGGCCGATGATTGCCGCATCAAGGCCCGCAAGACTGGTTGCCAGCGGAAGCCGCATGAAGCTGGGCAAGCCGACAAAGCGCGGGGTGGAGAGTGAATCGACAGGAAGCACGGACATGGTTCAGCTCATCCTCGCATAATGCCGTTCCAGCCAGTTCGCGAGCTGGGTAAGCATGGTGGTCAGTGCCAGATAGATAAGCGCAACGGCGATGTAGAAATCGAAGGGCCGGAACGTCGCTGAAATCAACGTCTGGGCGTAAAGCGTCAGTTCCACGACCGTAATTGTTGATAAAAGTGAGGTGTTTTTCAGCGCGCTGATCGCCTCGTTGGTAATAGCGGGCAGGATAATCCGAAGAACTTGCGGCAGGATGATCGTGCGCATGGTCTGCGCCCGGCTGAAGCCGAGTGCGAAGGAGCTTTCCATCTGCCCCTTGTGAATCGCCGAAAGCCCGGCCCGGATGATCTCGGCAACATAGGCACCGGAGTTGATGCCCAGCGCAAAGACCCCGGCCGAGAACGGCGACAGCCGCAGGCCAAGCTGCGGCAAGCCGAAATAGATGATGAATATCTGTATCAATGCAGGCGTGCCGCGAATGAACCAGATGTAGAATTCTGCCACGCCGCGAACCGCGATCCAATCCGACCTTTGCGCAAGTGCTGCGGCAAGACCACAGATCCAACTGACGATAATTGTCGATATGGTCAGCCACAGCACCAGCCACGACGCTGCCATGAAACCCGGCCCGTAAACCACGACATCGTTGAAGTAGCTATGGTTCATGGGCTGACCTCGTGCCGGGTATCGTTGTGCAGGATGCGGTGCAGAAACTGCCGCAATCTTGGGCTTTCGGGATCCCGCAATACCTGGTCGGGGTGCCCTTGTTCTGCAATCACACCTTGGTCAAAGAACAACACCCGGTCGGAAACATCGCGCGCAAAGGCAATCTCATGCGTCACGAGCAGCATGGTCATTCCTTCCGCCGCAAGTGACGCCATCAACGTCAGCACCTCATGCACGAGTTCGGGGTCGAGCGCGGATGTGACCTCATCAAAAAGCATCAGCTTTGGTTTCATCGCCAAGGCGCGGGCGATGGCGACACGCTGTTGCTGACCGCCCGACAGTTTCGCCGGATAGGCATCGCGCTTTTCCAAAAGACCGATGCGGTCAAGCAAGGTTTCGGCGTCGCTGATCGCCTTGGGCTTCTTCACACCCCGCAACATCACCGGGGCATGGATCACGTTTTGCAGTACCGTCATATGCGGCCAGAGGTTGAAACTCTGAAAAACCATCCCGATCTCGGTGCGCAGTTGTTGCAGTTGTTGCGCCGACGGGCGGCGGCCTGCACTCCCACTCCAGTCAAAGGAGAAGTTGCCGAAGTCTATGGTTCCCTGCTGCGGAATTTCCATCGCATTGATTGTGCGCAGAAAAGTGGATTTTCCCGAGCCAGAAGCCCCGATGATCGAGACCACTTCGCCTTGAACAACATCAAGCGAAATGCCTTTAAGGACTTCCAAAGTACCAAAGCTCTTGCGGATACCGTTCAGCCGCAAAAGCGGCGCTGGCGCGGGACTCATGCTGCACCCTCCCGCCGGATTTCCAGTTCAATATCGCGGGGCGTGTGGTCGGCACCGTTGATCGGGGTGATATCCTGCGGGCAAGCGGACAGCACCAGCAACACGTCCATTTCCGCGCGCAACAAGACATGATCACCCGGTCGACTTACCGGAGGCAGTCGGTCCAGCGACCCATCCGCCGCGACCGGCACATTCATGAACAGGTTCAGTGAGGCCGGGGTGAATGACAAGCTGACGCCATGGTTCCCGATGGCCTCATGGAAGTTGTCCGTGCAACTGCGATGCGGTGCCGTGCAGCCGAGTTCCCGATAGATCGCACTGCTGCACGGGCATAAAAGCGTATCATGCCGACCGGGGCTCGTGTCCTCCACCAAGGTCAGCATCGGGCGGCGATGGATCGACACGACCTGCTGGCCGTTGTCGAAAAAGATGTTGCTGTTGACAGAGCGCGTATGCTCCATCGCGGAATGTTCTTCCGGGTTTGCAAGCGCCAGTGCCCATGTGTCCACAACCTGATTGCCATAAGGGTTACGGACAAGCGCATGCTCCCCCGCGTTCAGCACATATGCCGCACCGTGACGCGCAGGCAGGATGTGATGACTTGCCGTCATCCCTGGCCCCTTTGAGCGACTTTCGCGCCGATCTGCCGGGGCATGACCCGCCTGTGTGGCTGACATAAAAAACTGGGCATTGGTCACGTCCGTCCCGTTTTGGCAAGCTGACGCCGCTGCGCCGCATATCCATTGATTGCAGCATAC
>NZ_JAKDLJ010000226.1 GCF_030452865.1 Pseudorhodobacter sp. | reverse complement strand
CATTGCGGGCGGCACCGCTTGCCGATGATCTGCGTCCGGTGCGGGCGGGGATGCCGGGCGGACAGTATAAGCCTTTGAGTGAGGCAGCGGTGGCACAGATCCATGAATCTGCGTTGCAGGCATTGGAGCAGATCGGATTGTCTCAGGCGCCGCCGTCGGGGGTGAAGTTGTTGACCGAAGCGGGGGCGGTCCAAGGTGACGATGGGCGCATTCGGTTCCCGCGTGCCTTGGTGGAGGATATGCTGGCGGTCGCGGCGCGCAACATCACGCTTCATGCGCGCGACCCGAAGTTTGATTTGAATCTGACGGGGAGCAATGTGCATTTCGGCACAGCGGGGGCAGCCGTACATATCGTTGACCCTTTCACGCTGGAATATCGTGAAAGCACGGCGCAGGATTTGTATGACGCGGCGCGACTGGTCGACAATCTGGACAATATTCACTTTTATCAACGCACGATGGTATGCCGGGATGTCGTTGATAACCTCGATATGGACTTGAACACGCTTTATGGCTCTCTTTCCGGCACGAAGAAGCATGTCGGCACATCCTTCAGCGACCCGTCCCATGTCGCGACGTGTTTTGACATGCTCTACACCGTCGCGGGGGGGGAGGAGAAATGGTTGGAGCGGCCGTTCGTGTCCAATTCCAACTGTTTTGTTGTGCCGCCGATGAAATTTGCCGAAGAATCCTGCATCACGATGGAGGATTGCATCCGGCGCGGCATGCCGATGTTGCTTCTGAGCGCGGGGCAGGCGGGGGCGACCAGCCCTGCGCCGATTGCCTTGACGATTGTGCAGGCGGTGGCGGAATGTCTGGCGGGGGTGGTCTATGCCAATGCGATCAAACCCGGTGCGCCTTGTATTTTTGGCACCTGGCCGTTTGTGTCGGATTTGCGGACCGGGGCGATGTCGGGCGGATCGGCAGAGCAAGCTTTGCTGACGGCAGGTTGTGCGCAGATGCATCGGTTTTATGACCTGCCGGGTGGCGCGGCGAGTGGGATTTCGGATAGCAAACTGCCCGATATGCAGGCCGGTTGGGAGCAAGGGATTACCAATGCGCTGGCGGGATTGGCTGGGCTGAATATGTGCTACGAAGCCGTCGGGATGCATGCCTCCCTTCTGGGATTCTGCATGGAAAGTCTGGTTTTGGGCGATGATCTTCTAGGCCAGGCAATGCGCTTGGTGCGGGGTATTGACGTGACGCCGGACAGCACCTCGATCGAGGCGATGAAAGAGGTTTGCATGGGCGGGCCGGGGCACTACCTCGGCTCGGACCAGACTTTGCGGCTGATGCAGACGGAGTATATTTATCCCGCAGTCGGCAATCGCATGTCGCCGAAGGAGTGGAATGAGGCTGGCAAACCCTTGCTGTTGGAAAAGGCATTGGCACGGAAGAATGCGATACTCAGCAAGGCCGGACGGCAGATTGATCCGACAATCGACGCGGCGATCCGATCGAAATACAACATTCATTTCAAGTGAGAAATCAATGGGTTTTGAGAATACATTGAGTTTTTACATCAACGGTGAATGGGTCACGCCGTTGGGCGTCGCGCGCCTGGACGTGGAGAACCCGGCAACTGAGGAGATCTTGTGCGAGATCGCTTTGGGGTCGGTGGCGGACGCTGACCGGGCGGTCGCGGCGGCGCGGGCAGCCTTTGCCGGGTTTTCCGTGACGCCTGTGGCGGAGCGGATTGCGCTGTTGGAACGTCTGCTGGCTGAATATAACGCGCGGGCAGAGGATTTCGCGCAGGCGATGCGGCTTGAGATGGGGGCACCGATTGCCTGGGCGCGCGCGGCGCAGGTTTGGGCCGGCCAGGTCCATCTGCAAAGCACGATCACAGCGGCGAAGCGTTTTGAGTGGGAAACCGCACGGGGGGCGAGCCGGATCATCCGCGAAGGCATCGGCGTTTGCGCACTGATTACGCCGTGGAACTGGCCGATGAACCAGATCGTGTGCAAGATGGCCCCGGCGATTGCGGCAGGTTGTACCATGGTTTTGAAACCGTCGGAGATCGCGCCCTTGTCGGGGTTGCTCTGGGCTGAAATTTGCGATGCGGCGGGAGTGCCTGCCGGGGTCTTCAATCTTGTGAACGGCACCGGGCCGGAGGTGGGGGTGCGTCTGTCGAGCCACCCGGATGTTGATATGGTCAGTTTCACCGGCTCCACTCGCGCGGGCGTGCAGGTGGCGGCGAATGCGGCACCAACGGTAAAGCGCGTGGCGCAGGAATTGGGTGGAAAATCGGCCAATATCATTCTGCCTTCGGCGGATATTGTGGCCGCCGTGACGCAAGGCGTGGCCGCCTGCATGGCCAACACCGGCCAAAGCTGCGATGCGCCGACGCGGATGTTCATCCCGCGTGGGACCGAAGCCGTCGCTTTCGCGGCGGCGAAAGTGGCGGCAGATGCGTCGGTGATTGGCGATACGGCGGATGAGACCGTAACCATGGGGCCGCTGGTGTCACGCATGCAATATGACAAAGTGCAGGGATTGATCGGGCAAGGGATCGCGCAGGGTGCGACTCTGATCTGTGGCGGTCTCGGGCGCCCGGACGGAATGAATCGGGGCCATTATGTGCGGCCAACCGTTTTTGGCAATGTGACGCCGGGAATGGTGATAGAGCGGGAAGAAATCTTTGGACCGGTGCTGTCGATCCTGTCTTACGATACCGTGGATCAGGCGGTGGTGATGGCGAATGACACCGATTACGGACTCGCTGCCTATGTGCAGGGCGATCTGTTTGCGGCGCAGGCCGTAGCGCGCCGTTTGAAGGCGGGTCAGGTGAATATCAACGGGCCGGAATGGGACACGTTTGCGCCCTTCGGCGGATACAAACAATCGGGCAACGGGCGTGAATATGCCGATTGGGGCATCCATGATTTTTGCGAGGTCAAGGCGCTGGTGGGGTATGGTGAATGATACATTATGGCTATATCGGGCTTGGGAACCTTGGCGCGAACTGCGCGGCCTGTTTGCTGCGGGCCGGGATTCAGGTAACGGTTTACGACCTGAACCCGGCGTTGGCGCAACCGCTGCTCGCGTTGGGAGCGGTATTGGCGCCGAGTGCACAAGCATTGGCCGAAGCGGCGGATCACGTGATCACCTGCCTGCCTTCGCCAGCGATATCGGAGCGGGTGTTGCGGTCCGTCCTTCCGGTGATGCCAAAAGCCGCGACATGGGTGGAGATGTCGACGCTGGGCCGCGATGACGTGCTGCGCTTGGGTGCAGTCGCGGCAGCGGCGGGCGTGCGGATGATGGAACTGCCGGTGACGGGTGGCGTTCATCTGGCGGCGCAAGGCAAGATCACCATGCTTGCGGGGGGAGAGAGGGATCTGTTTGACCTGCATCTGCCCGCGATGCAGGCGATGGGAGACCGGATTTTCCACATGGGGCCGCTGGGGTCAGCATCCATCATCAAGGTGATTACGAATATGCTGGCCTTTATCCATCTGAAGGCTACGTCAGAGGCGCTGATGCTGGCCAAGCGTGGCGGGCTTGATCTGGGGCAGGCGCATGCGGCGATTGCGGCCTCATCCGGCAACAGTTTTGTGCATGAAACCGAAGGCGCACTGATCCTGAACGGGTCGTATGACGTGGCGTTCAACATTGATCTGGCGTTGAAGGATCTCGGGTTTGCCTTGGGTTTTGGTCGGGAGTTCGGGGTGCCGCTGGATTTGGCGGCGATGACGGAACAAACCTATGTCGCGGCGAAAGCGGCATTTGGCGGCGATGCGCAATCGCCGATGATCGCGAAGCTGTTGGAGGATTTGTTGGCAACCGATCTGCGCGCCGATGGGTTTCCGGCACGGCTGGAGTAAAGCCACAGTCACCAGAGGTCGGCCAACAGGCGCTTTGCCTCTGCCTGCGGGGTGGCGAGGGGGCTGCGATCCTCACCGGGGAAAAAGCGACCGCGGGTGGCTGTGGCGGTTGGATTCGGTGTTGCTATCATCACGCGCGGGCCGGTTTTGACAGTTTCCGCCGCCCATGAACGCGCCAGCGCGATTTGTGCGGCCTTGCATGCACCGTAAGCGCCGAAAAACTTGTGACCTCCGCGGGGATCATCGAGAAACAACGCTGTGGCACCTGGCCGGATGCGCAGCAAGGGTTCGATCATCGGGATGAGGATGCCGGTTGCGCGGCTGTTGATCGCAAGCGATTTGTCCCAGTCTTTCGCAGCGACATGGCCGGCGGGTGACATCGGGGCCGCGTGAATCGCTGCATGCACCCAAAGGTCAAGGCCGCCCCAACGGTCAAAGATCGAGCGGCAGAGGTGACGCATGGCAGCGTCATTGGTGATATCCATCGGAGCCAGCGTCAGCGCATCTGTTGCGCCTGCGGCTTTGGCCCGGTCGTCAACCTCCTCCAGACCGCCGGTCGTGCGGGCGACAGCGACGACATGCCAACCCTGAAGGGCGAGGGCTTCGGCCATGGCCGCCCCGATTCCGCGTGAGGCACCGGTGATGAGCGCGATTTTTTTCGGCATTGGCTTTCCTTACGCAACTGCGCTGGTGGCCGACTGCGGAGCCTCCGGCGGGGATATTTTTGAACAGATGATGGGGTTGCTGGGCCCTGTTACTCAGCGGCTTTCATTTCAAAGCCATTTTCAATCATGTCTGAAGGGGCAACAGGGTATTGCCCTGAAAAACAGGCATCACAGAATTGCGGCGAGGTATTGTCGCGCCCCTTTATCGCCCCGGCAGCACGGTAAAGCCCGTCGAGGGAGACGAATTTCAGGCTGTCGACACCGATCCACTCGCGCATTTCTTCCTCTGACATGGTGGCGGCGAGGAGTTTGGAGCGTTCAGGGGTGTCGACGCCGTAAAAGCACGGCCAGGCGGTGGGCGGGGAGGCGATGCGGAAGTGGACTTCGGCAGCGCCTGCATCAAGGATCATATCCTTGATCTTGCGCGATGTGGTGCCGCGCACAACCGAATCGTCGACCAGGATCACCCGTTTGCCTTTGATCAGCGCGCGGTTGACGTTGAGTTTCAGGCGCACACCCATGTTGCGGATCTGTTCGGTGGGCTCAATAAACGTGCGGCCCATGTACTGGTTGCGGATAATGCCCATCGCGTATGGGATGCCGCTTTCCTGAGAGTAGCCGATGGCGGCGGGGGTCCCGCTATCGGGGACCGGGCAGACAAGATCTGCGTCCACCGGGGCTTCGCGTGCCAGTTCGACGCCGATCTGACGGCGGGTTTCATAGACCGAGCGGCCGCCGAGGATGCTGTCGGGGCGGGAGAAGTAGACGTGTTCAAAGATGCAGCCACGCGATTTCATGCGGCGGAACGGAAAATGGCTTTCGACGCCTTTTTCCGAGGAGATCACTACCATTTCGCCAGGCTCTATCTCTCGGACGAATTCCGCGCCGATGATGTCGAGCGCGCAGGTTTCGGAACTCAGCGCCCAGCCGTCCCCGAGTTTTCCCAGCACAAGGGGGCGCACGCCAAGCGCATCACGCACACCCATCAGTTTCGTGCGGGTCATGGCGACGATCGAAAAAGCGCCTTCGACCTTGCGCAAAGCTTCTTCCATGCGGTCGGGGATGTTGCGGCCCATGGAGCGCGCCATCAGATGGATGATGCACTCGCTGTCGGAGGTGGATTGGAAGATCGAGCCGCGTTCGATCAATTCACGGCGCAGGGCGGTGGCGTTGGTCAGGTTGCCGTTATGGGCAACCGCCGCGCCGCCCATCGAAAATTCGCCAAAGAACGGCTGCACGTCGCGGATCGCGGTCGCCCCTTTTGAGCCTGCGGTGGAATAGCGGACGTGGCCGATGCCGATGGTGCCCGGCAGGGTTTGCATCACATCGGCCTTGGTGAAATTGTCGCGGACATAGCCGAAGCGGCGGGCGGAACAAAAGCCGGCCTCCGGATCATAGGTGACGATTCCGCCCGCCTCTTGCCCGCGATGTTGCAGCGCGTGCAGGCCGAGGGCGACGAAACTGGATGCGTCGGCCATGCCGATGACGCCGAAAACGCCACATTCTTCGTGCAACTTGTCATGGTCGAACGGGTGGGCAAGGAAG
>NZ_JAKDLJ010000225.1 GCF_030452865.1 Pseudorhodobacter sp. | reverse complement strand
CCGTGGCGGATAGACAATGCCCCGAAACGGTGGAAAATCGGCATATCGCGCGCGGCGCTTGGCCAAGCCTTCGCCCGGCTCGCCATCCGCTGAAAGTAATTTACCGCGTGGCGCAATATATGAGGAAATACTGCGCATTGGTGCCTCGCGCCATGTCAGATTGAATGCGGCATTGACCGGGAAAAACCACATCTCATGATACGGCAGGTGGTCATGGACCCACCATGCCAGATCCCGCCAGTCACGGCCAACGTTATACTGATCGGCAAACCACGGCACCACGACCGACACACAAGCCCCCATCCGCCCCGCCTCATCACGCCGGTCCCAGATATGACCGGCATAGTTCGCCTCATTGCGCGCGCATTTCAGATCATGCTGGTTGCCAAATCCATTGACGCTTGGGCTCCGATAGGCCGACCGCACCGCAATCGGGCCGAAGGTTTCCACCAAGGGATCCAGCAGGTCCTGACAAAATGCCTGCCCTGCTGCGACGAACAGGGCGCGGTCATCGGGCAAATTGGGGATGGCGTGAAAATTTCCAATCTCTGAATACAGAAAATCCCGCGCGTAGAAATGCTGTGACAACCGGGTGCGCCCCAGTTTCTCCAACGCGGCAAGTGAAGTGATCGCGCCCATGTAACCCCGTTTTCGTTGCGAAAATCCTAAGCCGTAGTCGCGCCGCTTGCAATCGCGTCTTGCCCCTGCCCCGCCACCGCCTTATCCATTTGCGCAAGCGAATTCCCGGAGGACAACCATGACCAACCAGCGTTTCGACAAATCCAAACTCCCGTCCCGCCATGTCACCGAAGGGCCGGAACGCGCGCCGCATCGGTCGTATTTCTATGCGATGGGGATTACGGAGGAGGAGATTCACCAGCCATGGGTTGGCGTTGCGACCTGTTGGAATGAGGCCGCCCCTTGCAATATCGCGCTGAACCGACAGGCTCAGATCGTCAAGCATGGCGTCAAAAAAGGCGGCGGCACCCCGCGAGAATTCACCACGATTACCGTCACCGACGGAATCGCGATGGGGCATGAAGGCATGCGCAGCAGCCTCGCCTCCCGCGATGCGATTGCCGACACGGTTGAACTGACCATGCGCGGCCATTGCTATGATGCGCTCGTTGGCCTCGCGGGCTGTGACAAATCCTTGCCGGGGATGATGATGGCGATGGTTCGCCTCAACGTGCCATCGGTGTTTATTTACGGCGGGTCGATCCTGCCGGGCCGCTACAAGGGCCAGGATATCACCGTGCAGGATATGTTCGAAGCGGTCGGTCAGCATCAGGCGGGCACATTGTCGGATGCAGAGTTGGAGATCATGGAGCGCGTGGCTTGCCCCTCCTCCGGCGCTTGTGGGGCGCAATACACCGCCAACACCATGGCTTGTGTGTCGGAGGCGATTGGCCTTGCGCTGATGAACTCCTCCAGCGCACCCGCGCCTTACGAATCGCGCGACCAATATGGTGAGGCCTCGGGCGTTGCCGTGATGAACTTGATCGAGAAGAACATCCGCGCCCGCGATGTCGTGACCCGCAAGGCGCTGGAAAACGCCGCTCGTGTGGTGGCTTGCACGGGCGGCTCCACCAACGCCGCCTTGCATCTTCCGGCGATTGCGCATGAGGCTGGTATTGAGTTTGATCTGTTTGATGTCGCCGATATCATGCGCGACACGCCGTATTTCGTCGATCTGCGGCCCGGTGGCAAATATGTTGCCAAAGACCTGCATGAAGTGGGCGGCGTTGCGGTGGTGATGAAGGAACTCTCGAAAATCGGGCTTATGCACCTCGATTGCATCACTGCCTCTGGCCGCACTATGGGCGAAGAGCTGGAGAAGATCACGGGGGAGGCTGATGGCCGCGTGATTTACCCCGCCGCCACGCCTCTGACCAAAACCGGCGGCGTTGTCGGCCTCAAAGGCAACCTCGCGCCCGATGGTGCCATCGTCAAGGTCGCGGGTATCGCCACCCAGCACCAGCGCTTTGTCGGCCCGGCCCGCGTGTTTGAATGTGAAGAAGAAGCCTTCGCCGCGGTCCAGGCCCGCACCTACAAAGAAGGCGAAGTTCTGGTTATCCGCAACGAAGGCCCGGCAGGCGGGCCGGGTATGCGCGAAATGCTGGCCACCACAGCCGCCCTTTCCGGTCAAGGCATGGGCAAAAAGGTCGCGCTGATCACCGATGGGCGCTTCTCGGGGGCTACCCGTGGTTTCTGCGTCGGGCATGTCGGCCCGGAGGCGGCGCATGGCGGCCCGATTGCCCTGTTGCAAAACGGCGATGTCATCACCATTGACGCGGTAAGCGGTGAAATCTCGGTCGCGCTGAGCGATGATGAACTGGCGGGGCGCAAGGCCAACTGGAAAGGCCCGCGCAAAACTGAATATGAAACCGGTGCGATCTGGAAATTTGCAAAGCTGGTGGGTGGTGCGCGTTACGGGGCGGTGACCCATCCGGGCGCGCAGGCGGAGCGTCATGTTTACATGGATCAGTAAGACGCTTCTGCTTCCGTTGCTGATGTCAGGGTGCGTCGCGCCCGGTTCCGGCGACGGAAACGCGCGGCAGACTTTGGCGCTTGCCGGATTGCGCGTCGTGGGGCCATCGGGTTATTGTTCCCTGACCAACACACGGCAGCGGGTGTCGGGTTCGGAATTTGTTGCGGTTGTGCCCTGCAAGGGCCAAGGGGATATGGTGCTCTCGGCAACCATCGGGGCGCCCGGCAGTGCCGATGGCATCAACCTCAGTGCCGCCACCCTGCGACCTTATTTCGCGACCGAGGAGGGCAAAGCCGCGCTGCGTGGCGCGGGCAATCGTACCGATCAGATTGCGGTTCACGCGGTTCAGGATATTCCCGGCGCGGTGATCTTGCGTGTCCGCCGCAAAAGCCCGGGCGAGGTGGGCGAGTCGTGGCGAGCCCTGATGCAGATCAAAGGCCAGTTGATAACGCTATCGGCACGGGCGCGTCAGGGAAAGTCGGTGCCCGAAGGGTCAGAGCGACGTTTGATCGGGCAGTTCGTCGCCACGATGCTGGCTGCGAACACGCTCTGACACCAAAGCAAAGAATATTTTGCGCCGAAACCCCTGCTGAGGGTGGAGTCTTAAGGGATTTCCGTCATAGATGAGGATGTTTCCGATTGGGCAACAATCCATTCGGCAGTACCGCTCTGACTTCAAGGCAGGCCATGACCAAACAAGGCGACCGGATCATTGACAAGCTGCTGCACCGCAGTCTTTTGCGACGCTGGCGCAGGCTGGGTGATTTCGCCACTGGGCTGGACCTTGACAGCCTGCGGCGCTACCGGTCGCAGGCGCTTGCACTGCGCCGCAATCTGGACCGGGTGCTCCATCTGGCCGAACACCGGCTGTCCTTGCCGGTCATCGGATCCAATGCGATCCGCAAACCAATGGGAACCGATTGGGCATGGCGGCCAATGTTGTGGAAAGGCCCGATTCCGGTGCCGGGATTATCCAGCGTGCTGAACAAGACCCTGATCTGCGATGGCACCACCATCTTTCACGACTGCCGGCAAAGTGAGTTGACGGTGCGCCAGATTCGCAACACGCGGGAGGCCGATCTGGCACCTTTCGGCCTGCGGATGGACGTGTTCCGGTTTGACGGTTCATTCCTGTCGTTGGTGGTGGAATTGCCGCCCGAATCGGTGGATGGGCTGCGCCTGACGCATGTGATCCGGCTTGACGCGATTGTAGAGCTGGAAAAACCCTTGGAAATCTTCGCCCGGCTGAACATCAAATATGGGCCGAATGTGGAGCAGGTGGTGCGTGAATTGCCGCTGAACGAGGAGGAGGTGAAGGTGGAATTTGACCTCGCCTATTCAAAGCTCAATGAAAAGCGGGTGGAACGGATGTGGGTTGACCTGATCTTTGAAGGAGCGGAGATGAATCAGATCATCCTGCGCGATCTGACGTTCTCTCGTCGGCCGAGGGCGGAACTGTGATGCAAGCAGCAACAAGGGGGCGATGATGAGTGAGGTCAAACTGGTCAAGACCCGGCTTCGGTCAGGCGTCTGGGAAGGTGTGCTGACTGGAGCAAACGGCACACCCAGAATCGAGGTGATCCATCTGGAGCGTCCGCTGACAGGTGTGGCCGTGGCCGAGATCCCTGACAGCGCCGGGAATTGGTCAGTCCGGGTGCCGATCCCTGCGGATCTGCTGTCCGAAGGCGTACAGACCTTTCTCATTCGCGATGCTGAGACGGGTGACAAGCTCGGCCATTTCACCATCATCACCGGGGTCGCGATGGAAGACGACGTGCGCGCAGAGATTGACCTGTTGCGCGCCGAACTCGACATGCTGAAGCGCGCGTTCCGGCGGCACTGTCTGGAAACTGTAACCTGACGGGGGCGGGGGGCGCTGCCCCCCACTCTGGCCTTGCAGGCCAGTCGCATTGCGCGGCAACGCGACGGTCCCCCCGAGGTATTTTTACCAAGACGAAATCAAGGCGATGTGACGCGGCGTATGGGGTGACAGTGCAAGCGCCGCGCGGCATGATGATGCTGCATTGATTTGAGGGCTCAGAATATGTCGCATTATCCTTACCTGTTGGCCCCTCTTGATCTTGGATTTATGACCTTGCCCAACCGGGTTCTGATGGGCTCCATGCATACCGGGTTGGAAGAAACCGGCGATTGGGGCCGAGTGGCGGAGTTTTATGCGACGCGGGCGCGCGGCGGCGTTGCGCTGATGGTGACCGGGGGAATGGCACCGAACAATGAAGGCGGTGTCTTTCCGGGCGCGGCGGGACTTTATACCGCGCAGGACATTGCCAATCATCGGCGTGTCACAGATGCAGTTCATGCGGCGGGTGGGCGGATCGCGATGCAGATATTGCATGCCGGGCGCTATGCTTACAGCAAGGATTGCGTCTCCGCCTCGGCGATTAAATCCCCCATTTCCCCCTTCGTGCCGCGCGCCTTGGATGAAGAGGGGATTGAAAAGCAGATATCCGACATCGTGACCGCCGCCATCCGCGCCCGTGAAGCCGGATATGACGGCGTGGAGGTGATGGGGTCGGAGGGTTATTTGCTCAACCAGTTCCTCGTCCGCCATGTCAATCAACGCGATGATCGCTGGGGCGGCAGTTATGCCAACCGGATGCGGCTTGCGGTGGAGGTGGTGCGCCGGGTGCGTGCAGCGGTAGGGACCGATTTCATTCTGATTTACCGCATCAGTCTGATTGACTTGATCCCCGACGGCTCCACCTGGGAGGAGGTTGTGCTGCTTGCGAAAGCGATTGAGGCGGCGGGAGCGACAATTCTCAATACCGGAATCGGTTGGCATGAGGCGCGAGTGCCGACGATTGCAACATCCGTTCCCCGTGCCGCGTTTACCTGGCTGACGGCGCGATTGCGCCCCGAAGTCTCCATCCCCGTTATTACTTCCAACCGCATCAACACGCCGGAAGTGGCCGAAGCGCTGTTGGCAGACGGCACAGCGGATATGGTGTCGATGGCGCGGCCGTTCCTTGCCGATCCCGATTTCGTGGTCAAGGCGGCGGCGGGCCGCACGGCGGAGATCGCGCCTTGCATCGCTTGCAATCAGGCCTGCCTCGACCACACTTTCAGCGGCAAGCTGTCGTCCTGTCTGGTCAACCCGCGTGCCTGTGCCGAGACGGAGTTACAATACCTTCCCACCACCGCACCCAAACGCATTGCCGTGGTGGGGGCGGGCGCCGCGGGGATGACCTGCGCAACGATTGCCGCACAACGCGGGCATGACGTGACGTTGTTTGAAGCCTCGGGGCAAGTCGGGGGTTTGCTGAACCTTGCGAAAGTCATTCCGGGGAAAGAGGAGTTTCGGGGCCTGGTCGATTGGTTCGCGCATATGCTGGGCCAATCGGGAGTAACGCTGCGGTTGAACCAACGGGCGGAGGTGGCGGATTTGCAGGGCTTTGATGAGGTGGTGGTTGCCACCGGCGTCACGCCGCGCGATCCGGGGATTGCGGGGCAGGATGCGGCGAATGTGCTGGGCTATGAGGCGATTCTGACCGGTGCTGCGGTAGGTCGGCGCGTCGCGATCATTGGTGCAGGGGGCATTGGTT
>NZ_JAKDLJ010000224.1 GCF_030452865.1 Pseudorhodobacter sp. | reverse complement strand
CGATCAATTCGGCACTGACGAGTTTGATGGTTGCCAAAGGCGTCCCCAATTCATGCGCCGCCGCAGCGACCACGCCGCCCAGATCGGTCAGCTTCTGTTCGCGTGCAAGTGCCATCTGTGTTGCCAGCAATGCATCAGACATCGACTGGATTTCAGAGGCAACCCGATGGGAATAAAGCCCCAGAAACAGGATCCCGATCACGATTGCCAGCCAGGATCCGAACTCCAGCAGGCGCGGCACCATCAATTCACGGCCGTCGGTGAAATGCAGCGGAATATTGAAAATCGCGGTCAGGGAAATCAGCCCGATCGCCACGAACCCTAACAGAATGGTCGTGCGGGACTGCAAAGCCGAGGCCGAGATGATGACCGGCGCGATAATCAGTAATGCGAACGGGTTGGTCAGCCCGCCGGACAGGTACAAAAGAAATGAAAGCTGCGCCAGATCGAACAGCAGCACCAGCATCGCCTCGATATCGGACAAGCGGCGGTTTTCAGGAAAGACAAAGGCGGATACCAGATTGGCAATGACCGAAGCCCCGACCAGAACATAGCAAAACCCAAGGGGCAGCGAGAGCCCGAGATGGAAATACGCAACCGAAATCGCAGAGAACTGCCCGACAATTGCCATCCAGCGCAGCATGATCAAGGTGCGCAAACGCAGATGGTTTTGCGCGGTGTCGCGAAAAAACGGGCGGGAGTCCGGTTTGATCATTGCATTGCCCTGCCATTGCAAAAAGACTATCTCCGTTGATACGCAGTCAGATGCGCAGTGACAACGCGAACCGTTTGTACCATCGCAACGCAGCGATCAGAACGAGGCATGCAATTGAGGAGGTGCGGATGACCAAATATTACGCTGGTGCAGCGATTGCGGCGGTTGTCGCCCTTCTGGGTGGCTCTGCCCTCTGGGTCTACAGCAAGAACGCAGCCGACCCTTACGCGCAATGCCGGGGCGGGCAGGTCGCGGGCGGCACCATCGGTGGGCCGTTCACGTTGGTCAATCAACGCGGCGAGACGGTAACCGACAAGGATGTGATCCAGAAACCTTCGCTGGTGTATTTCGGCTATACGTTCTGCCCGGATGTTTGCCCTTTGGACAACGCCCGCAACGCCGAAGCGGTCGATATTCTGGAGGAGATGGGGCTGGATGTAACGCCGGTTTTCATTTCGGTCGACCCCAAACGCGACACGCCGGAAGTTCTGTCGGAGTTCGCCGAAATCATGCACCCGAAAATGATCGCCCTGACCGGCACCGAAGAACAGGTCAAGGCGGCTTCTCTGGCGTATAAAACCTATTTCAAGATTCAGGATCCGACGGATGAATACTATCTGGTCGATCACTCGACATTCACCTACCTGATGCTGCCGGAGAAAGGTTTCGTTGATTTCTTCAAACGGGATGTCACGCCGGATCAAATGGCTGAACGGGTTGCCTGTTTTTTGGGGGCAACGTGACATCTTTCACCGCACTGGCGGAAATGGATTTTACGGAAACGGAAGGAAAGAGTTGGAATGTCCGAGGATCTGAGCGCGGAAATTGGGGCTGATCGGTCGCTTCTTCTGGTCGATGACGATGAACCCTTCCTGAAGCGCTTGGCGAAGGCCATGGAAAAGCGTGGATTTTTACCGGAAACGGCAGAGACGGTGGCGATGGGCAAGGCGATTGCGCAGGCCCGCCCCCCAGCCTTTGCGGTGGTCGATCTGCGGCTTGAAGACGGCAACGGCCTCGATGTTGTCGAAGTTCTACGCGAAAAGCGCCCCGACTGCCGGATTGTTGTCTTGACTGGATATGGAGCAATTGCAACCGCCGTTGCTGCCGTTAAAATCGGTGCTACCGATTACCTTTCCAAACCTGCCGATGCCAATGAAGTGACCAATGCGCTTTTGTCACGCGGCGAAACCCTGCCCGCCCCACCGGACAATCCTATGTCGGCAGATCGGGTGCGTTGGGAACATATCCAGCGTGTATATGAAATGTGTGACCGCAATGTTTCGGAAACCGCGCGCCGTCTGAATATGCATCGCCGGACTTTACAGAGGATCCTTGCAAAACGCAGTCCGCGCTAACCCCCCAACTCGCAACTTTCCGCCTAGACAAGGGCCATAAACGCCATTTTACGCCGCTTGCATTTCTTTTTGTATATGTTGTTCATTTTGTATATGTTGTGCATAATGCAACAATCCAATATCAATGAAGCTCCAAACCCGAAAGGATCGTCACTTGAATATTGATTTAGAAAATCTATCACTCAAGGAATTGCGCGACTTGCAATCGCGAGTGACCAAAGCGGTAACGAGCTATGAAGACCGCCACAAGAAGAAAGCACTGGCCGCACTGGATGCAAAAGCCAAAGAGCTCGGGTTTTCTTCACTGGCGGAACTGACCGGGACAAGGGCAACCCGCAAACGCGCGCCTGCCGTGCCGAAATATGCCAATCCGGCCGATACCTCTGAAACGTGGTCCGGCCGCGGTCGCAAACCACGTTGGTTCGTTGCCGCGCTGAAAAAGGGGCGTACACCGGAAGATCTCGCGATTTGATCAGGTTCGTCGGCGTATAAAGCGCAACAGATCAGAGCTTTTTCATCAGTTCCGTGTGCCGAGAAATGAATGCGGTGCGCACTTGTATCGGCGGCCTTAGCTGAATTGATAGCCCTTTCAGGTTTTGGGCCGCCTGTTTCCCGAAGAATCGGTCCGCTTCGGCTTCGGTAAAACCCGCAATCTGAACGGCCTCCAACCACGCTGATGTTTTATCGGCGGATTTGATCGCCTTTTTGATTGATGGCGGAAGCGCCGCAGGCAAGCCAAAGCGAATGTGAATGGCGGCGGTCAAGCGTTCGTCCAATGCTCCGTAACCGGGGCCGACGGCGGCTTTTACCGGACTGATCATATCCCCGATGACATATTCCGGCGCATCATGCAAAAGCGCGGCCAGGTGCCAGCGCGCAGCCTCCCCCGGATTTGACCGGCGGAAGATTTCCTCCACCAGAAGCGAATGTTCAGCCACAGAATACGGCCAATCCCCAAAAGTCTGCCCATTCCAGCGCGCCACGAAGGCCAGCCCATGCGCGATATCTTCAATCTCGATATCCATCGGCGTTGGGTCCAGCAGGTCCAACCGCCGCCCCGAAAGCATCCTTTGCCACGCGCGCGCCTGCTTCATCCGCCCGTTTCCCGCCAAACCTGTTATCTGCTGTTTTACCTGACATTGCCGCGACGATGTTTCAATGCTATCTGACCGACAATCAACCAGATACCAAGGAGAACGGCGGATGCCGAAGGATTACATCGTCAAGGATATCTCGCTGGCCGAATTCGGGCGCAAGGAATTGAACATCGCCGAAACCGAAATGCCAGGCCTGATGTCGCTGCGCGAGGAATTCGGCCACTCAAAGCCGCTGAAAGGCGCGCGCATTGTTGGCTCATTGCATATGACGATCCAAACCGCCGTCCTGATCGAAACGCTTAATGCGCTGGGCGCAGATGTGCGCTGGGCATCGTGCAACATCTTCTCCACGCAGGATCACGCGGCGGCGGCGATTGCGGCAGGTGGCACCCCGGTTTTCGCGGTCAAAGGCCAGACGTTGGTAGAACATTGGGATTACCTCGACCGTTCCTTCATGTTCCCCGAAGGTGCCAACATGATTCTGGATGATGGCGGCGACGCGACCCTTTATGTCTTGCTTGGTGCGCGCGTGGAAGCGGGTGAAACCAACCTGATCGATGTGCCGACCTCCGAAGAAGAAGAAGCGATTTTTGCGCAGATCAAGAAGCGGATGAAGGAAAGCCCCGGCTGGTTCACCAAAACCCGCGAAGCGATCAAAGGCGTTTCAGAGGAAACAACGACGGGTGTGCATCGTCTTTATGATCTGCACAAGAAGGGCCAATTGCCCTTCCCTGCGATCAACGTGAACGACTCCGTTACCAAGTCGAAGTTTGACAACAAATACGGCTGCAAAGAATCGTTGGTCGACGGCATCCGTCGCGCGACCGATACAATGCTGGCTGGCAAGGTTGCGGTTGTCTGTGGCTACGGCGATGTCGGCAAAGGCTCCGCCGCCTCGCTGCAAGGCGCTGGCGCGCGTGTGAAAGTGACCGAAGTTGACCCGATCTGTGCATTGCAGGCAGCGATGGACGGGTTTGAGGTTGTGCTTCTGGAAGATGTTGTCGGTTCTGCCGATGTGTTCGTCACTACCACCGGCAATCGCGACGTGATCCGCATCGAACATATGCGCGAAATGAAGGATATGGCGATCGTTGGCAATATCGGCCATTTTGACAATGAAATTCAGGTCGCTGCGCTGAAGAACCACAAATGGACGAATATCAAGGAGCAGGTGGACATGATCGAGATGCCCAACGGGCATCGCTTGATCCTGCTGTCCGAAGGACGCTTGTTGAACCTTGGCAATGCCACCGGCCACCCTTCGTTTGTGATGTCGGCGTCTTTCACCAATCAGGTATTGGCGCAGATTGAATTGTGGACCAAAGGCGACGAATATGCGCCGGGCGTCTATATTTTGCCAAAGCATCTGGATGAAAAAGTTGCGCGCCTGCATCTGGGTCGTATTGGCGTCAAGCTGACCACATTGCGCAAGGATCAGGCCGACTATATCGGGGTGCCGGTCGAAGGCCCGTTCAAGCCAGAACACTACCGTTACTGATCCGACAATTTTTGCAACGTCAACAGGCCCGGTACAATGTGCCGGGCCTGTTGGCGTTTCAGTTGGGGTGAAACAAAGCTCAATTTTCCCTTTAACTGCCCTTCGATTTGCGCCTAAGGTTCGGCGAGGCATCCCTGCGAGTATCCGGGATGAGGTGGATGTAATCTTTTGAGGAGTGACGAGAGATGAGCAAGAGAGACGATCTGATCGCAAAATACGCAGAGGATCTGCGCAACAAGTGCAAGATGGAGCCGGACATGGCTTTGTTGACCAAGGTGACGATTGGCTGCGGCCCGGCGATCTATAACGCTGACAGCTCTACTGTTGCAGGCACCGACCCGGCTGAGCTTGAAACCGTCAAGAAGAACTTCCTGATGAAGAAACTCGGGCTCGCCGACGGCCCCGCGTTGATGGAGGCGATCAACGCCGTGATCAACACCTATGGCAAGTCAGAGCGTAACAAACACCGCGCCGTGGTCTATTACATGCTGACCAAGCATTTCAAGAAAGAATCCGTCTACGCCTGAAGCCGCTTCCGGCTATCGGTCACGACCGACAGCACCCGCTCCTTAAATGGTGCGGGTGTTATGCTTTCGAAGCTCTTACGAATTTCGCAGCGGGTTGCATCAATTCTTCGGTGTTTGGCTTTTGCCAGGACGTACAGTCTGCGCTATACAAAACCCATAGGGCAGGACGCCCGGAACCTTTTCTGACAGATCACGTGTGGTGCCAAGGGAGCGCGTGGAGTGGGTGGAGGGTTCCGATGGGGTCGGGGCCCTCCATTTTATTCCCGGCGCTAAAACAGCGTCAGAATAGCGCCGATAAGCCCGCAGCCGAACACCGCGTAGCCGCCATCAATCAGCGTCAGGGTAAAAGGCCGCATCGCATAGGCATTGTTAATCATGATCCAGGGTGCGATGAAAAAACTACCGATGCCAAGACCGCCCAGCAAACCCGCGCCAAAGGCATCGACACCCGCACTTGCGAAGACGTGGCGCATCATGCCAGCCACAATCAACATGCAAAGGGCGGACAGCAGATAGGGCAGCGCACTCCCCCCTTCCGGCTTGCCATTCGCGTCACATTTGATGCCCGACGCCTTCAACCATGGCCTGGAAAGCGTCATGTACCAAACCGCGCCAAAAACCCATGACGCCGCCGCCGCAACCAGAATACTCAGTATTTCCATCGCCACTCCCTCCCGTCCATGTTACCGCCTTCAGCGGTTGGCGCAGAGTATCACAACCCGTTACGGTTTCACGCCACCCATTTGGCAAACAATCTTCCATTCCTCGGGGGTGACAGGTTGAACCGAAAGCCGCATGGACTTCACCAGCGCCATCGCCTCCAGCCCCGGTTCAACCTTGCACTGATCCAATGTCACGGGATGTTTCA
>NZ_JAKDLJ010000223.1 GCF_030452865.1 Pseudorhodobacter sp. | reverse complement strand
CGCCCGCGCCGACCCGAACAGGTCCGATGACAGCACCGCGACCCGCGCATCGGGAAACAACGCAATCACTTCTTCGGCCAACCGCTCCACCCCCGGCCCGACCGGCGCCATCTTCCCCGCCACGCCACAGCTCGGACAGACCTCGGGCATCGGTTTCGTCGCGCCGCATTGATGGCACATCAGCCGGTTGAGGAACCGATGCTCCACCATCCGCGCGTCGCAATCATCGCAGCCCACCTGCGCACCGCAGGCCCGGCACAGGGTCACAGGTGCATAGCCGCGCCGGTTGAGGAAAATCAGCGATTGCTCACCCGCCGCGACCCGCGCCTTTACCGCATTTTCGAGGGTGGGCGAAATCCAGCGCGTGGAGGGCAGCTTTTCCGCCCGCATGTCAATCGCCCGCATATCCGGCATTTCGGCGACACCGAACCGCGTACCAAGGTCGAGCCGCCCGTATTTCCCCGACTGCGCGTTAACCCACGACTCAAGGCTGGGCGTGGCCGAAGCCAGAACAATCGCCGATCCACAGATCGCCGCCCGCAACACCGCCATATCGCGGGCATTGTAGATCACTCCTTCTTCCTGCTTGTAAGACGTGTCATGTTCCTCATCCACCACGATCAGGCCCAAGTCCTGAAACGGCAAGAACAGCGCCGACCGCGCGCCTGCGACGAACTGCGCGCCGCCATGCGCCGCCATCCGCCACAGCCGCCGCCGCTCAGTCATGGTCACACCGGAATGCCATTCGGCAGGGCGCGCGCCGAAACGCGCCTCCACCCGGTTGATGAATTCTGATGTCAGGGCGATTTCCGGCAGCAAAACCAGCGCCTGCCGCCCTTGACGCAGACATTCGGCCACCGCTTCGAGATACACCTCCGTCTTGCCGGACCCGGTGACCCCTTTCAGCAGCGTTGCAGAATAGCCGCCCATCGCCACCGACGCCACCAGCGCATCCCCGGCCGCAATCTGGTCGCCCGCGAGGCGCACCACCATCGCCGCCGGGTCAAGGCGCGGGTAAGGCAAATCGCGCGGGGCTTCCTCCTCCAGCACCACGCCGGATTTAACCAGGCCTTTGATAACCGAAGGCGTCACCCCGGCCTGTTCAGCAAGTTCCCGCAGAGTGAATGACAACCCGCCATAGTCGCGCAGCACCGCCAGCACCTTTGCACGCGCATCCGTCGCGCGGTCCGGATCACCCGATCCCAGCCGGTAAACCCGACGGGTGGAAGGCGGGCTGTCCAGCCCCGGCGCGCGGGTGGCAAGCCGCAGCATCGCCGACAACGGCGTCAACGTGTAATCGGCGGCGCGCGTCAGAAATGCGCGCATCTCATCGCGCATCGGCGGCACATCCAATACGCGGTAGGCAGCGCGCAGTTTGGCGGGGTCAATTCCACCTACGCCCGGCCCCCAGACCACGCCCAAAATCTTGCGCGGGCCAAGCGGGACTTCCAGAAAATCCCCCAAAGCGCAACCGCCATCCGGCGCGCGGTAATCCAGCACCGGGCCAAGGCTGCGCCCGAAATTTTCGGTCACGGCCACGCCGATCACTTCGCCCGCCTGCCAATGCTCAACCGTCACGCCTTGCCCTTTCGCCGTCGCTGCATTTGCGGTATTACACCTGCAACCCCCGCTGTAACACCCAAAGGACACCTGCCATGAAATTCTTTGTCGATACCGCCGATGTGGATGCAATCCGCGAACTGAATGATCTGGGCATGGTGGATGGCGTCACCACCAACCCCTCACTTATCCTGAAATCCGGGCGCGATATTCTGGAAGTCACGAAAGAGATTTGCAGCTTCGTCTCCGGCCCGGTTTCCGCCGAAGTCGTCGCCCTGACCGCAGATGAAATGATCGCCGAAGGCCGCAAACTGGCCGAAATCGCGCCGAATATCGCGGTGAAAGTGCCGCTGACATGGGACGGGATGAAAGCCTGTAAAGTGCTGTCTTCCGAAGGCAATATGGTCAATGTCACGCTTTGTTTCTCTGCCAATCAGGCGCTGATTGCCGCCAAGGCCGGGGCGACCTTCATCAGCCCTTTCATCGGGCGACTGGACGATATCAACCTCGACGGGCTGGACGTGATTTCCGATATCCGCACGATCTACGACAATTACGGGTTCGAGACGCAAATCCTCGCCGCCTCCATCCGCAGCGTCAATCATGTAACGCAATGCGCGCTGATCGGCGCGGATGTGGTGACGGCTCCGCCTGCTGTGATCAAGGGTCTTGCATCCCATGTTCTGACCGACAAAGGGTTGGAGCAGTTCATGAAAGACTGGGCCAAGACCGGTCAGAAAATCGTCTGATCTTCGAAGGTTCGCCAAAGCGCCGGATGTTTAGCAACACCGGCGCTTTATAGCCCGCAGTACGGCAGGGCATGGCAGATTTGCCCCATTGACCCATGGATTTACCGCCAATCGCAAAAAAGGCGGGAAAATCCGCCGCAGCCCTGATAAACTGCCGCAAAACAACAAGGCAGCAGTATGATTGAACAGGACATGCGCGACCGCATCATCGCGGCACCGGAACATATTTTAGACGATCAGGATGTCATGCGCGCGTTGATCGCGGCGAATGAGCGGGCCATGGGCTCCAACATCGTCGATCTGCGCGGCATCGCGATGGAACGGCTGGAAACCCGGCTGGACCGGCTGGAAGATACCCACCGCTCCGTAATCGCCGCAGCCTATGAAAACCTTGCGGGGACCAACCAGGTCCACCGCGCGATTCTGCAAATGCTCGACCCGCTGAATTTTGAGGAGTTTCTGCAAAGCCTTGGCGGCGATGTGATGCAAACCCTGCGGGTGGATTGCGTGCGGCTCGTGCTGGAATCGGTGCAAAGCACCGATGATCCAGCGCTGCGCAAACTCGGCGAAGTGCTTTATGTCGCCGAACCCGGCTTCATCGCCGAATATGTCGCAGGCGGGCGGAACGTGTCGCTGCGCCCGGTGACTTTGCGGCAAGTGGTGCCGGCATCGGATGCGCTTTACGGCGAACGCGCCGGCTGGATCCGGTCCGAGGCGCTGTTGCGGCTGGACTTCGGCAAAGGGCGTTTGCCGGGAATGCTCGTGCTGGGTGCCGAAGACCCGCATCAGTTCAAACCAACCCAAGGCACCGATTTGCTTGCGTTTTTCGCCGGAGTTTTTGAGCGGACAATGCGGCGCTGGTTGTCATGAGCCTTGCCATATCGCCCGCCGCCCGCGCGGCTTTGGCGGAATGGTTGGCACATCTGCGCGCGCTGAACGGTGCGGCGCAGAACACGCTGAAAGCCTATGCCACAGACGTTTCCGGCTACCTTGCGTTTCAGGCAGGCCATCGGGGCGGAACCGAAGGGCTTGCAGCACTGGTGGCCCTGCCGCAAAGCGATATGCGGGCGTGGATGGCGCATGAAAAGGGGCGCGGCGTTGGCGCGCGATCATTGGCGCGGGCTTTGTCGGCGGTAAAAGGCTTTACCGCCTGGCTCGCCGACCGCGAAGGGCTGGACGCCACGGCGGCGCTTTCGACCCGTGCGCCAAAGTTTCGGCGCAAACTGCCGCGGCCTTTGGCCGAAGATGCCGCTCTGCAAGTGCTTGAGACCATTGGTGATGACGCGCGCGAAGAATGGGTCGCCGCGCGCGATACCGCTGTGGTGACGCTGCTTTACGGCTGCGGCTTGCGGATATCGGAGGCGCTTGGCCTGACCGGGGCCGCCTCGCCCCTGCCGCAGGTTCTGCGCATCATCGGCAAAGGCGACAAGGAACGTCTGGTGCCAGTGCTGCCCGCCGCGCGAAACGCGGTTTCCCGCTATGTAACCCTTTGTCCCTATGAGATTTCTGCCAATGCCCCGCTGTTTCGCGGCGCGCGGGGCGGAGCGTTGAACCCAAGGCTTATTTCGGGCGTGATGGAACGGGTGCGGGCGCGCATGGGCCTGCCCGCCACTGCGACACCGCATGCCTTGCGCCATTCCTTCGCCACCCATCTGCTGACCGCCGGGGGCGATCTGCGGGCGATACAGGAATTGCTCGGCCATGCCTCACTTTCGACAACGCAAGCCTATACGGCAGTTGATACTGCGCAATTGATGGCGGTATATGCGAAGGCACATCCGCGCGCGTGACAGGGCCAAACAGACAATGAGCTTCGCTATGACATTGAGATTGAAGGCACTTTTTGTTCACCTCTTTACGGCAACCGGGGCTGTCCTCGCAATGCTGGCGATGCTCGCCGCGGTGGATGAGAAATGGGACGCGATGTTCTGGTGGCTCGTCGTTGCGCTGGTGGTGGACGGCATAGATGGCCCGTTAGCTCGACGCTACGATGTAAAAAAGAACTTCGCCACCTATGACGGTGTGCTGCTTGATCTGATCATCGACTATCTAACCTATGTGTTCATCCCGGCCTTTGCGCTGTTCAGGTCAGGGTTGCTGCCTGATTGGACCGGGTGGATTGTCATCATCGTCATCACCTACGGGTCGGTGATTTACTTCGTCGATACCCGGATGAAAACAAAGGATAATTCCTTTTCCGGCTTTCCGGCATGCTGGAATATGTTCGTACTGGTGATGTTTGCGTTGCAGCCGGGGTATTGGACCATTCTCGCCTTCGTCCTCGCCTTGACCATAGCAATGTTCCTACCGCTGAAATTCATCCACCCGACCCGAACGGCACGTTGGAACCAGATATCCCTGCCGATGGCACTGGCCTGGACCTTCTTTGCCGGCTGGGCAACTTGGGTTGATTTCCACCCGGCAAGCTGGGCGCATTGGGGGCTGATTGTGACCTCGCTTTACCTGACGTTCGCCGGCATCGCGCAGCAGATCATACCCGAACCACGCAAAGCCTATCCAAAAGGTTAAGAGCCTGGAAACTCTCTGGGATCTCTCTGGAAAATGGCCAGAGTTTTTCTGGCCGAAATTGTTGCGGATGCGTTAAATCAGCAGACCCGCAGCGCCTTCCAGCTTTAGCAAAGCAACCTTGGTTTCCACCCCTCCGGGCGCCGAAAACCCACCAAGGCCCGTAGCACCCAGTACGCGGTGACAGGGGATCAGGATCGGCGTGGTGTTCGCGCCGCAGGCTTGGCCGATTGCCTGCGCTGGACGGCCAAGCAGACGCGCCAGATCTCCGTAGGTTCGGGTCTCACCAAAGGGAATCGCGAACATCGCGTGGCGCATCTGTTCCTGAAATCCAGTGCCGAAATCCAGCGCGAGGTCAAACACCTGCCGCTTGCCGTCGAAATACTCGCCCAACTGCCGACACGCCTCACGCAACAGTGGCGTCGGATTGGACCGGCGCGAAGCCCAGTCGATCCGCGTGATCAGCCCGCCTTCCTCCACCACCGCGAAGGGGCCGAAGGGCGAATGGAAAACGGCTTGATGCTCCATCACGGCGGGTCAGATCACGTCGTCAATCTTCAGGGTCTTGCCGTTCAGATCAAAACTTTCCCCTGCTTTCAACCCGTCCATCGCGCGAAAGATCGGGCTGTCTTCGGAAATGCCCATATAGGTTTTACCGTCGCAGTCAAACTGCGAGGTCGCCACGGCCACAACGAAATTGCGCCCACCCACAACAACAATCGCGCCTGGTTCCACGGTGTCGGTCAGGGCGAAATCCATCTCCTCCAGCGCCTCGATCTTGGCGGTATGGATGAACACCGGCTGATCGAGCGCCATGGCCTGATCGGCGGCGGTGCGGGACATGGCGATATCATCCTTGTCCCAGTTTTCGCGATCATCAAGCAGCGATTCCTCGGCGGTGCTATCGTGCTTTTCCTCGGCATAGTCGAGTTCGGCCTGCTCCAGCGCCAGCATGGCGGCGCGCACAGCGGTCTTGCGGGCGAGGCGAGTGGTCTTGTTCGGCATGATATCACCTTGTTGCAATGGGGATGCGGGTTGCCCTGTATCCTATATAGGGTCGCGCGCGGAAATTTCCGCCTTGATCTGTATCATCAGATCAAGGCGGTTCAGTTCAACCCAGCGCGGCGTTGCAGCGCGCGCAGGTGCAGGGGTGTTTATGCGTGCCGACATCGGGCAGAATTTGCCAGCAGCGGGCGCATTTCTCGCCCGGTGCCGGTTCGAACACCACGGCAACACCCGGCACTTCGGGCAGG